>JAUIKH010000025.1 GCA_030430915.1 bacterium
TAGTTCCCCCAACTTGTGTTAAAGGGTTCGCAACAAATTCACAGGTCTCGGGCGTTAGACCCGGTATTCTATCAACGAATTCAGATAGCACAGCTAATATACCAACATCTGCGTAACCTACACCATACTCCGATAAGCCGGCCGTAGTCACTCCTGTCTTGCCCCCAGTTTTCATCCAGCCAAAACCACTAGAGCTTGTGGAGCCTGCCATATACAAAGACATTAATTTAATAGAGGTTCTGCTAGCTAGTCCTGCTTTTTGGTGGTCTGCTATTGTATAAAACTTTACAGCGAATTTAGCTAGCTCAACAGCCATCATAGTGTTTCGGACGTTTTTTACGAACTGCAGTGTTCCTTTAACCCTACACCCTTCTCTTGGCACAGTAGTTAAATCAATCCCTGACGCTATCACGCCCAATGAAGCAGAGAATGTCTTGCTTCCTGCACTTCGAGCAAAAGACCTTAAGCCGGATTCTGTTAGCTCACCGTTAGCTGATTTACCAAGAGTGCTAACTGCGTCTTCTGCGTTTCTCGCAACATCGTCTGCAGCTCCAGAATTTATATTAACCTTGCTACCATTGGCCTCATCATATTTATCGTTAAGTTCACTTGCTTGTGACTCAATATCTTCTCCTAAATTAAACTCACCTGATTTATTCGTAGTATTTTTGGTATCTGGGTTTGTTTCTGCTTCGGAAACTTTGCCTTTTCCTGTGAGTCCAGCATCATTATTTTTAAATGCTAAGGCATCATCAGATTTTCTATAACGTTTACTGAAGAGAGCCCTATTACTTTTTGGTGAGTCAGGATCGTCTACCTTAACTCTAGCGCCTCTTAACCAATCAATAAATTTGACTATACTAAGACGTCTATATACTTTTTGTTTAGTTACTACACCTGTAAACCTCGCCACGCCCTCGTCTGCAACCTCGTCCACACTATTAATAAAAGCCCGTCCGTTGGCAGTTTTTGACATTTCTTGGATGTCTGCAGCTAGTTTTTTGTCGGAGCCCGTAAACTCTAAGGTGATCCCATTTTTGGTAATACTTTTAATATTTCCATTTGATGCTACAACGTCAAATTTTGCAGCTTCAAATTTTTTAACCATTTGATCAGTTTTTAATCTTTGAGCGCCCTTCTGAATAACCTTGCTCAAGCTGTTTAAACGACGTTTTTCCATAGAGCTACCTATAGCACTATTTATGGAATTCCCTTTTCCAATTAGGTTTTCTCTAATGTTTACCAGGAATAGCGAAGAGGTACCTATAACAAGCGTTATTAGCAATGTTAATATACTGCCGACACCTAAAACTCCAGCTGCTTTCTTCTTGCTAACCCTTCTGCCAAAAGCATGGATCGTGTTATCAGCCCTTGTGCCTGTGTATAGTGCATCGTTAGCTCCAACAGCAAAATCAACAAGTGCGTCTTCGGCTTTGTCTAATTTAGTTTTATTTCCATCGGCAACAGAGGCATTTACCTCATTTCTGCCAATTTGAGGAGACGATTGTATTGGGCGTTTATCAATCTGGTTAGCTACAGCTCCATCACCTTTTTTAGCAACTATTTTTTTAGCCTTTTTCTTGGCCTGCTTTTTTAATATATCTCTGTATCTATTATTGGAGCTGTACTGTGTCATTGTATCCTGCCTGGTTTAAATCTACTTGCTGAGCTGCTTGCTGTGTCTGTGCCGGATTTGTAGTTATTAGCTCAGTTTCTGTAGGGCTGGCTGCTATCTGTATGTGTACGTGATTTTGTCCGGCAAAAAACAACCCTTGCCCTACAGGGAATTGGCTTAATCGCTTCTTTTCTTCGCTGGTTAATTTAAAGGTGCTTGCTAAAACATCAACTGCTGATGACGACTGTTTAAGAAGTAGCTGCATACTAGCATTGGCTACAATAGCTCTGCCCATTTTGGAGCCCATAAAATCTTCAACGTCTTGAGATATTGTCGTAACGCCTAAGTTATATTTTCGGGCTCGTTTTGCAAGGCTAAACATGAAGTTGGCACTGTCTTCGTACTTCATTAATTGCCATGCCTCATCTATAACTAATATTCTTTTCTTCATATCAGTTTTAGTTTTATTCCAAATATGGTTTAGAACTATATACATAGCTACGGGCCTAAGTTCATCTTCCAGGTCACGTACGTTGAATACAGTTAAAGGATTATCAATATTCACATTACTTTGCATACTAAATATTCCAGCAAATGTACCAGTAGTATATTTACGTAACCTCTGAGCTAGCTGTGGACCGGTACCACCCATATGGAGTAATGTGTCGTATAAATCGGCAATAGTCGGAGGGGGCGAGCTATGTGTAAGAGGGTCATTAGTAATTCCAACTTTTGCATATGTTTCAATTAGAGCCGAGTCTAGATCTGACTCTTCTACAGGAGTTAGGGCTGGTGCAACCATACCACCCCCTGCATTTCCTGCAGCCATTTGTGCTTGTGCCCCACCCATCATTAGACGGAGTAGTCCATGTAAGGTGATAAGATTACCTCTAAGTGCATTATCACTCTCTTCCTTGTCAGTTACAGTCGGTAAATCAAATGGGTTTATTCTTGTGCTGCTGTTAAGGCTTAGTCGTACATAAGCACCTCCAACAGCTTCTGCCATCTTCTGATATTCGTTTTCTGGATCAATAATGAATACCTCAGTACCAAACATCATGCTTCGCAGAACTTCTAGCTTAACGGCAAAACTTTTACCTGCTCCAGACTTAGCGAATACGACTGCATTTCCGTTTTCCAGAGAAAACCGATCAAAAATAACTAGACCCGAGTTATGCATGTTTATGCCGTATAAAATTCCGTTGTCTTGGCTTAAATCAGCACTAGTGAATGGGAAAGTTGTGCTGACAGCGCCAGTATCCATGTTGCGCCTAATTTGTAATTGATCAGTAAACTGTGGGATAGTGGAGTTAAGGCCTTGCTCCTGTTGGGCGCTAGCTGGCTTACTGAATACCTGCTGTTGGGTCAGAAGACTTTCGACTTTGTGCGAGACATACTCTAGTTCTTCATTGGAATTGCCATAAATTGTGAAATATAGCCCAACCCTGAAAAACCTCTCTTCTCCTACCTGAAGTTTATCTCTCAATTCTTCTGCATCTTGTATGGCGGCTTGTTTTCCTGGGTCGCGAACTTTACCGTGTTCTGTGTCAATTTGTATGCCAGCCTCAAGTTGGCTGACTTTCTTTCTAAGGTTGTCTAGCACAACCTGACTTTCTACAGGATATACAAAAAGAGATAGGTCGATAACTTCATCAAGATTAACTAGGCTGCTCATCCAGCCGGTGTATATTTGTCTGGGGTAGCCATAGACAAAGTAAGTTCTGGCAAGTCTTGTGCCAATTTTGAACTGTTTACTTTCGAACTCTAAACTAGCAGGAGCAATGAAATCTCTTAGGGCGGTTACGCCCTTTTGGAATGCTGCTTGAACTTCCATTTGTTCTTGTGCAGCTTGAGCTTGAGCTTGAGCTACTGGGTCAACCTGATTTTTCTTTTTGCCAAACATATCTACGATACTTCCTTGTTTAAGTTGGGCTGCGGTGCCTGACCTTGGCCCTTAGAGACAACCTGAGCATTTAAATCTCCAAAGTTTTTTAGCTTTTGTCTGGTTGCAGTGTCGGGATTATAAGCATCGTAGTACAATTCAATTAGTTCCTGTGTGTCTAATGGCAGGGAGTTAACTTGACATTGGGCAAGTCCATTCATTACCGATTGAATACGGTTTTTTAGCTCTGTTTTTGCATTTTCTAGGTCATTTTCATTAATTACTACCCTTTGGTCTTTTTTGCCTAATATGGTTGAGACAAAATTGCGGCTTGCAGTTGCTGCTTTTTTTGTATCAATATGTGAGTAAAATGGCACCACAACATAGAATTTCTTGTCCATTATATTAGTCTCTTGAGCTAAAGCACCCATGAAGCCTATATAATCTTCCATTAGAAGCGCTAAAAGCATATTGTCATGTTCTGAGCGTATTTTATCTAGCTTTTCAATGTAAGGGCGTAAATCTACCTTTGAGCTTCTAATAAAAATCTGAACATCAAAGTATAGTGAATTTAAAAATCCCTGATAAGAAAATTCAACTGATTCTCTTTCTTCTGGGCTCATAAGGTCAAAATTTATGCTTTGACACATTAAAACCGCTCGGAAGCTGCCGTCATTCATAATGACTATCCCGTCTCGGATTTCAGCAATTTCTAGAGCATTTTGTGTGCTGGTTGGGTTTGATTTGGGTAGAGGAGCAGCGTGCTCAGCTTGCTGAGTATTTGGCTGACCTGCTGACTGCTGAGGTGCTTGCGCAGGATTTTGGTTTTGTTGTTGGTTTGGGTTCACTACATTCCACCTCTATTTTTAATGAAGAGATATAACAACTTCGCCATCGTCATCTTTCTGGGTCTTGTCTGCTTGACGGGCTATTGTCTCAATATTCAAATCATCATTTTGTGACAGCTGTAGTATATCAGGGTCAACAGGGGTTTTACTAGAGTCATTAGCGTTTTGTGTATAGTTGTCATTAGCTGAATGCACGGATGCTTGAGATTGTTGGGCGCTCAAGGGTAGAATAGTTTTCAAATGGCTTTGACCTAGTGTAGCTTTTTCTGATTTTTGTTGTTGGTGAATTTTGTCTAAAAGCTTTCTTTCTTCTTCATTAGTTAAGCCGTCCTGAGTCTGCGTATTATTAGAATTGGTATGTCTACCAGCATTAACCCTAGGCAGAGATCTCATTGAATTAAAAATAGGATCTTTTGAATTTTGTGACTGGCTTGCGTACCAGTCATTATTTGATGAAGGTCTATTTTGAGCGTTTGTTTTATTATGCAAAGTACTATCAACCATTGATAATGTTTTATCGTGATGGTCTTTTTCAGACTTTGCTATCATTGCATCAAGCTGTTGGCCAATTGGATTTTCTTGTTCGTCCATAACGTCAATAGCGTCTTTTATAAGTGCATCATCTTCTTTTGATATTTCTGGCTTACTTGGATGTATAAGTCGGTCAGAGCTGTCAGGTTGATTACCTAAGTTCTTTATGGCCCACCCACGACTATCCACAACAGTTGCTAGGGCATTTAGCCTTGTTTTAACCTGATCATTACTAAGGCCGTCGGTATAATGGTGTTCTACTTTTTTCGGTGCGGTTATTTTAACTAAGTTTTTAACTCCACTTTGGTCCCATATTCGAGTTCTAGGTACTAGTAAAAATCTAATTCGAGACGCTAGCCATAGTTCAGTTGGCTGGTCTTTACTCCAAGGGAAAGTGAACGCTGCAAAAAATATAAAAAATGGCAGCAGAATAAAGGATAACCATGCTGCGTTTTTTGTATATGCAAAGAACATCAAATAGCCAGTTATTACTAGCCCTCCACCAAACAAAAACTGTTTGAAAGTAAGTGGACCTAAAAATTTATCTTCTGCCTCGACGTCCTGAGGAACTTTATACACTGCCATACTGCTTAAGTATAGCAAAGCACAACTTTTTGAAAAATATTAATTACTTTAACTAGTCGTTCGTCTTTGTTCTTCTATTCTTGTTTTTTCAGCTAGCTCTTGTCTAAGATCTATCCTTTTTTGATCATGAAGTTGTATTTTTTCGACAAATCCTTTTAATTTCGGGTCATCTAACGCTGCTGTATCTATACCTTCTTCGTTAGCAAAGTGTTTCTTAACTCTTCTATTTAGCTTTTTCATGTATATATTAGAAGCTAAACCATGAATAGCAAGCTCAGACCCGTCTATCACTCTATCGACGTAATAGTCTGCTCTATCACCAACCTTATCGGCAGCGATTGATACAGCCTTATCAGCAATAATTGCGGTCGCCTCAACAGCTGCTTTGTTAGAGCCTTCTTTTTTCATAAAATCTTCTTTGATGTTTGAGATTCCTTCTCTAAGTAAACTAGATGTAGAGTCTACGCCCTCTCTTAATGTGTCTGCTACAATCTCAGTTGCTGTATCTCTGAGTGTTGGGTCTGAATTATTAGCAGGGTTTTGTGTTTCGGCATTCATACTTATATTGTAACAAAAAAGTGCATTAATGTCAAGTTATACTTTTAATATTTTTCTGGTTCGGCATGTAGATTTTTAATATGTTTCGTACAGTGTTAATCACGTCGTAGTCTTTGACTGGCTCTAGTCATTAGGCCAGGTATGTCATCACTATTTGCTTGCCTTGCCAGCCTGTCATTTATTCTTCTTGTTGATCGTAAGTTTCTTCTAGCTACTTTTCCTGCTTTTCTCAAGGAGTTAACATATTTTTTTGGAAAATCGTTCTGTGCTATGTAGTCTTCTAACTCATCTTTGGTGCCCATTATCGCGTTTCCGTATAACTGACGTAATTTTTCGGCTCTGGCAAATCTTCTATTAGCTGCATCTTCTCGCAAATTAGCTCTTAGTTGGGATCTTTCCTGCCTTTCGTTTCTTGCATCAGAGGCCGGAACAGCAGGTGGAGGTGTGAAGCTGTCGTGCTGAATAGGGTTAGCTAGTCTTCGTCTTCTGTGGGTATTGGCAAATTGCTGGACAGGGTCGAATCTCTGAGGATATCCTGGATCATTTTGTCTGGGGTATCTTCTATTTGGGTTTGGTATGGCACTTCTAGACGGGGTTTGATGTCTTTCTAATGCATCTACTGCACCAGCTCTATGTTGCTCTAGGTCAGAGGCTCGTCTATTTGCAGCTCTTTCTCTTCTGGTGCCTCTTCCGTGGAATCTACTAGGATGGTTTAGTGTTCTTCTAATTTGAATTGCTGCAGCTATGCCTGCTATAGCTAAAGCTGCTCCTCCCTTAACCCCTACACCAGCAGTTTCAAGGTTATTTGCATCAGGGATTGTTTCATGCTCGCTACTTTGAGCTGTGTATGCTTCTGAGTGTTCACTGTCTACTGTTTGAGACGAAGCTTCTGGAGTTTCACCATCAAGACTCGTAGGGTCTGCGCCTTCATCATAGCTGAATTCACTAATATTTCGGTCTATGGCATCGATATCCAACCCATGTTCACTATCAGGGCTGGTTGTTGCAGGTGCTTCAATAGCCTCAGTATCTTCCAGTGTAATAGTAATGGGCTCTAGGTTTGGAGGTGCAGAAGTGAACTTTTCCATGTAATAATATTAACACAAAAATGCAAAAAGGTCAAGGTTATTATAACCACACCAATAACACTATCATGGTCCAGGACCTCCAGGTTGATTAGGCGGTGTATTGCCTGGCCCATTAACTTGTGGCGGGTTTTGCTGCTGGTTTAATAGGTTTTGCTGCTGTGCCTGCTGAGAATAGCTTTGGTAGGTGTTTCTTCGCCTATCAATGTATTCCTGAGGACCTGAAGAATCCCTGTCTTGGATTAGTTCACGAACTGTTAAGTCACTCGTAGATTGACTGTGAGTATTGGTTTGCATAGTTCTTGAGCCATTTATACGCACACCCATAAGTTCATTTGCAAATGCACTGGCATTTTGAGGTGTAGATGATGACATTGCATCGTAAATTCCTGCACTTCCTGCTAGGGCTGCATCAAGATCTTCCTGGCTGGCTGCTCTCATTATTGCGTTTCCTTGAGCATCAGTTTGTCCAGTGTTTATTACTTGTGTACCTGAGTTTATGCTGTCCGCATATTCCTGGATCCTACGTGCATGTGCTGCACCCATTGCTCTGGCACTTGAAGGTTTACCATGCAGTGCGTATTGAGGTGAAGCAGAGTCTATAGCATTGTCCATAATTGCTTCGTGGGCATTCTGGGCCACCTGTAGTCTTTGCTGTTGTGTGATATTTGAATTTTGAGCTCTGTACATTTCTTCTGCTTGACCTGCCCATGTTGCGAACCCTGCTTGACCCGCGACTTGACCCGCCTGAGTTAATGGGTTTCTCATTCCGGCTATTGCACCAGCAGCTCCGTTCCTGTCATTACCATATGTTTGATTAATATCATCAAGCATTAATGATGCATCAAATTCACCTTGTGCGTTCTGATAGCCAGTTCCTGTAGTAGCTTGAGATCTAATTCTAGCCCTCTGGAATGTGTCGCGGTTTGTCGCTTTTTGAGCTCGCATGATTTGTTGAACTGCATCTTCTCTAGCTCTTGCATTGCCAGGCCCTGCAAATCTCCCAGCGTCTCTAGCCGCTAGTTCATTTGCTATATCATCGGCATTTTCGTGTCGTGCAGCCCATAACTTAGCATCATCACCGTTCATCTGCTGGAAGTCAGGATTTTTGGAAAACTCATCTATTTGAGCTTCTGAATTTGTGTTGAGAGCAGTTCTCATTCTAGAACGCATATGTCGAGGGTCTAGCCCCGCTTTGCCGAGGTTGCTGCCCACGGCAGCAGCAGTGTTTAGCCTGTTAGTAAGGGCGTTCTTGCCTTTGTATAGATTTCCAGATTTTCTGCCTTCTTTGGCCTGTCCCATTTTTTCTCCTCGGTATTTTCTCTGCCTATCAAACACGCCCTTGCTACGATTATTAACAACGCCTGCTATATTAGCAAACGCACTACCAGCAAGCTTGAAGGCTTGAGGAATGAAGAAGAAAGGTGCAATATAAACAACAAGTTTAGCAAGTACGTTAAATGCACCCTCAATACCTGAACCCTTAGGGATGATAGTAGCAAAAACCCTGCCTGCAACAAGTAGACCCATGATGATAGGATATAACAGTAGCATCTTTGTGAATGTGTTCCACCATAATTTCCACCCCCCATCCTTACCTGGAAATACCCAAGAAATAATTGCCAGTGGTGCAAGTAATATTAAGAATATAATTACAAGCTCTCTAATAGTAAGAAGGGCTAGTATTATGGCAATGGCAATGGCTGCGACTAAAGCATAGCTGGCCATCAAACCAATAACTGCGGGGCCAACTGTAATTGCTGTTAAAGCTCCGCCGGCAATAATGCCACCAAAAAAGACTGTTGAATCGGATTGGTCAGGCTTGAACAAAACATCGAAAGTTAGTTCTTCTGTACCTCCAAAAGGTGCGGCTATTATTCCACCTATTCCCTTTCCAATTATGTTTACTGTTTCTATCATGAATACGCATATCTCATACGATAACGCCATAAACATTACAGCTATGATTATTCTTGGCATTGCCTTTTTAACTGTATACGCGTCTAAGAAGCTGAATCCGAGAGCAGTACTTATGACAATTATTAGCATTGCGGGTATTATTACGAAGTAGGCAATATTTCTAATGTTTCTCCAGGCGCTTTTTAAGTTGGCGTTATTGTAGTATTTTTCTTCAACATTTAAGGTTTTTTGAATAAAATCATCCATGGTTCTTATAGCCCAAGCAGAACCAGACAATATAGGACATAAAATCCAGCTTAGGTCGCCACCTTTAGTTTCACATGAGTCTTCTTCCTCGGCTCCTTCAATAGATAAGTCAACAGTGCCTGCTGAACTTTCCACTCCTGTTATAACTAAATCTGCATATGCTCTAGCATTTGTTTCGTTTAGTTGAGCTGCAATTTTTGTACAGTTTGGTTTGTTGCTTAAAATACTTCTTGTTGCGTACTCATCAACTCCCTCCTTCGTTCTATCTTTAGGAGAATTGAAATTCGCATATTCTTTTGGCTCTAGTCCACCATCACTGTTAACATAAAAATAATCTTCTTCACTAATACTGCTGTCTCGGTTGCCCGAACCAGCAGTATCTCTCAATATGCCTTCACCACAATAATTTTCACTATCACCCCTAAACAACTCATTAGCATACCAATATCTAAATGCTGGCTTACCAAATAGATCTACACCAGAATTTAACTCTGTTCTGACTTTATTGTTTAGCCAGGTCGTTAAATTAGCTTTTGTTAGTGGGGCAATACCGCTAGCTTTTATTGCATCAACAAAATCACGAGCATTACTGTATCCCAAATTTGAAAGTATGATATTCATATCATCGTCTTCGTGACAATTATAATAACTTTCATCCAGCCCTACAGCCTCATTGTATAAAAAACCTGTTACATAGTTATCACTTACAAATATACTGTCTAACACATCATCATCACTGTCATAGCTCTCTTTGATTCCAGCACCCACACTGTTGATTCCATTAGTATCAGGACGGAAACAGTCGACAACAGCTCTATAGCTTCTCCATATTTTGTACTGCTCTTTTAATGTTAGTGTTTCTGAATCCTGAGCTACAGCACTAATACTAGAAAAAATTGGCAACATTACACTAATAGCAAAAAGTCCAATAGCTATAAAGGTAGAAAGCTTGTGCTTTTTCATCGTCTTTAGAAGTATAAGGTACTTAAAGCATTAGAGCAATAATCTGAGTAATTTGTATAAATATTCAGTAGGTTCATGCTTGAATGATCTTGTAAACTTGCGCAACAATATTTCTTATAATAAAAATACTTATGTATACTAAATTATTAGTAGTATGAAAAAAACAATAATTTCTGTATTTGTCTTTACATTTATTATCTTAACTTTAAACCTTGGTAACATTTCAGTTCTATTCGATACGACAAAAGTTTCGGCACAAGAAGTAGAGTATATAGATAATGAGTGCCCAGCATGGGTCGGGGATGCTATGCAGAAGGCCTGTGAAATACAAAAATACGGTGCATCAGTTTTGACCGAGGAAGAATATCAAAATTTGATAAGTGTGGAAGTACCTAACGAAGACGAGCAACAATACATAAGCTTTTGTTCAACAGCACTTTCAGCTCCACTAGACATCCTAAACTGTATGTCCAATGCATGTGACAATAATAATGCAGAGGAAGGACTTAGGATACAATGTAAACTGCGAATAGCCGGGCAGTTAGTTCGCTCTTTCGGTGCAAAAGTAGAGTCTGGAGATCTTACATCAGGAACAACCTCATTAGATACAAAGTGCGATTCAGAAAATCTGAATAGAGGTAACTGTGAAATTATTGATTTTATACTTGTTGTTATAAATGTACTTTCAGCTGCAGCCGGAATGGCTATAATAGCTTCCATAATGATAGCAGGCTATCAATGGATGACAGCACAGGATAACTCAGGTCAAGTAGAAGCAGCTCGTAAACGGATAGGAATGGCTATATTGGCTTTATTTACTTTTATATTCATGTATGCTTTCTTACAATGGTTGATACCAGGAGGAACAATATAAAATGTTTTTAGGACT
>JAUIKH010000061.1 GCA_030430915.1 bacterium
AGGCTGAGAATGCGACTATTAAAGCTCTAAGCGAGGGAGTTGGTAAAGGCTCAACTTTTGTATTAACTTTTAAAAGTAAGATTAGCTAAGGTTTCGCCCTCTGTCATCTGAAGTGCAACACTACCTTACACTAAGCCGCCATTAAATGCTCTAAAAAAACATTATTTGGAGACCTATAATCTAAACTAGCTCTTCTCCTTGTGTTCAATGTGTGTTCTATTTTTGCAATTTCTTCCTCAGTTACCTCATTAAAATCTGTACCCTTAGGAAAAAATCTTCGTATCAAGCCATTTGTATGCTCATTTAAACCTCTATCACAAGAGCGATAAGGCCTTGCAAAGTAGAAGTCTCCTCCTGTAATTTGTGAAATAGCTTCATGACCCGAAAATTCCGTTCCATTATCCGAAGTAATAGTTTTGAATTCAAAGAATGTTGAATTCACTACATTGGCAAAAGTTTTTATAACTGTTTCCGCTTGCTTGTTAGGCATTTTTCTTATACAACACATTTTATTAGCCTTATCTACAATAGTTAGTAAGAAAGATTTATGGTCACGCCCTACAATAGTATCAATTTCAAAATGACCAAACTCAGTTTTTTCATTGGCAATAGAAGGTCGTTGTTCAATACCAACTCGATTAGGTATTTTTGTTTTATCTCCGTTTTTAGCCTTCTTTTTATAGGGTTTTCCTGAGTGAGGCAGAGATTTGAAAAGATCTCCTCCATTATCTTTGTCATCATTAATATAACGATAAATAGTACTTTCGCTTATTTGAGTATCATGTTCACGGATAAGTTCTTGGCTTATAACATCTGGTGATGTATGAGTGCTTAGTCTCTCATGAATCAAATTTTTTACTTCTTCTGATATCTTCTGAAAAGCAAGCCCTGATTTTGATTTCGTGCGCTTTTCTTTAGCCAGACGAGTAGCAAGACTGTGACAGTAGATACCTTTGAAATCTGGTGGAGTGTGACGTTTAACTTCCCTGCTAAGGGTACTAGCAGAAAATCCTAAACTTGCAGCGATTGATGTGAGTGAATCTCCCTCTGATAAACGCTGTTCAATATAAAAACGATCATTTGCATTTAAGTGCCGATATGCCATCTATAGCTCCTGAGTCAACATAATAACAAGAGATTTTATATATAAATATGAAATCTCTATCAAGTGTTGCACTTCAGATGACGGAGGGCGAAGCCAATCCAACTTTCTAGATACTTCGTTATCATCGAATAAATTATCTTGGGATCTCTCTAATAAGCTAAGTACTTTATCGGCCCATTTTACCAGCTGAGATATATTCATGTATCTAGCCTTGCTGCGCTGATTAGGTGTGGGCTGATGAAAATGTAGCAAAACATAGCTTATAAAATTATCTAATTTTTCTTCCGCCTATCAATTTGCTTGACCTTTAGTAAAAAAGCTTTATTCTTTGCCGTCAAATCTAAAAAGCTTCGACACAGGATAGAATATGACCAAGGAATACAAGAGCCCCAGACATAAACTTCTCAAGCACTTTGAAGAAAGTAGAGATTCTTGGCGAGCTAAAACAAAGAAAGCTAAAGCTGACATTAAAAACTTAGAGCATAAACTTCGCTATCATAAAAATAACAATGCTAGCTTAAAAAATGAAAATAAAATGTTAAAGAAAGAACTAGATAAATTGACCAAAGAGTTAAGCAAAAAAAAATAACTTTGTCTCTAATGGTTTTCATGAGCCTGTAGCTAGACATAAATATTCTCTCGGCCAAATTAAACAATCGATATCATTAATAATGTCATCTATTAGCCTTCGTTGTTCAGAGAAAGTCAGCAATATATTTTATAATGACCATCTTCCATCAATGACTTCGCAAACTTGGTATTCATCGAGGTTATGGCTATTAAAACTAGGTTTTTATAAACTAACAATGCCTAAAGATCATGCTGATGATTGGCTATGGATAATAGATCATTCTGTTC
>JAUIKH010000026.1 GCA_030430915.1 bacterium
AGCTTAAAAATATAAATAATCCAGCAATTATGTTTGCTATTACTGCAAGTATTAGAGCGGAAGTTAGCGGGGAATTGCGTCCTACATTCATTGAGCCTATCAATTCTGAGGCTCCTGATTCTTCGTTCCGCCTAGTGTGTCTGGTAACTATCAATATGCTCATGACAGCGAGTATTACGGCAGTGAACATAAATGTTTCTGCTATGAGAATTGAACCTAGACTGACTCCTTGAATAGTGCCCTGAAACATTCTGCCTGCCACACTAGATACCGATGATACAACATAGGTTAGCTGTGTTTCATAAGTTGGGTAAGCAGATTTCAGGGCAGGCGCGCTTGCCCCAACCATTGCAATTGCTAAAAGCAGGGTAATAGGTAAGATAATTCTATCTAATCTTGCATTAAGCCTGAGTAAACGTACTGTACCTTGAAGTTTTTTCATGATTAATTAAGCTTCTTTGCTTTTATCATTATCGTCGTAGTGTCTCAGAAATAATTCTTCAAGACTTGGCGGGTGGCTAGTAACATTAAGCAGATCAAATGTAGCTAACTTTTTCATGATAGAGTTAAGGCTTTCTGGCTCTACTTCAAATGTTGCTGTACCGTTTTTGCCTAATTCGTAATTAAGTACACCATTAAGTTTAGCTAAATCTTTAGTAGATTTTTTGCTAGTAATTTCAAAGTTTGTTCTTTTTATTTTTTGAATGTTGTTCAAAGTGTCACTTTCTATTGTCTTGCCATCACGTATGATTGTAACCCTATCACATAGTGCTTCCACTTCAGCAAGTATATGGCTTGAAAGAAGTATTGTCTTGCCATCAGATTTGAGTTTATTTACATATTCTTGAAATACTGATTCCATCAGGGGGTCAAGTCCAGATGTCGGTTCATCTAATATGTATAGATCAACATCAGAGGCTAGAGCTGAAATTAAAGCTACTTTCTGACGGTTGCCTTTGGAATAAGTTCTAAATTTCTTTGTAGGGTCAAGGTTGAATCTCTGAATCAACTCATCTCTTAAACTCTTATTTATTTTTCCTCTAAGATCTGTAAATAGGTCTATTATCTCACCGCCACTTAAACCTGGCCATAAATTCACATCGCCTGGGACATAAGACAATCGTTTATGAAGCTGATTAGCATTGCTCCAAGGATCTTTTCCATAAACTTCAGTTGTGCCTCCACTTTTTTTCAGGAGACCTAGTAATACTCGTATAGTTGTAGACTTGCCGGAGCCATTTGGGCCTAAGAATCCGTGGACTTCTCCTTTCTTTACCTCTAGATTAAGGCCGTCTAGAGCCTTAAAAGAACCAAAATTCTTATCTAAATTTTGTACTGAAATTACGTTATCGGATTCTTTCATAAAACCTCATGCCTGTTATTTACGTTTAGCGTTAGTAGAATAGTAACACTTTGTAGTTGCTGGCTCAACAAGTTAAAGATCGACATGTACTGGGCATAAAAAGAGCAAAGGTGTAGTTTTTGAGCTTTGTATTAAGCTCAAAAATCTAGTTTAATTTTAAAATCATATTTAAATCATATTTAAATATGATTTAACTGAGAATGCTTTATTGACAGTAATAATTTAATCATACACTTGGTTCATACCATGCTTCATAAACATACCTAAACAAAACTAAAAAATCTTAAATTTATTATTAACTATAGCTCCCTTTATCGTTATAATTAATAGAAATGGGCAAGTATAATTTACAAACCGGTTATAGAAAAAATAGACAAGCTAAATTATTGATTTTTCCTATCACACTAGCTTTGATGGTTAGCATATTTTTATTTCAAGCCAACTCCAAACCGCCCACAGATATACAAATAGGTAGGTCAGATTCTGCAACTCATCCTACAAGTTCAGATTCAAAACCAATAATACCTGAAGCACAAATAGAAATTGAAAGTTTAGAGTGGCCTGAATACGGCCAAGCTGCTTATGGCACAGTTGATGATGGCGTATTAGCAAAATCAACCGAAGAGTCAGAGCCTGTACCTATTGCAAGCCTAGCTAAGGTTATTACTGCACTAGCTGTTCTAGAAAAAAATCCAATGCAACTAGGCGAACAAGGTCCTACTATAACGTTAAATGAAGAAGACGAGGCTATATACAGAGAATATGTTGCTAAAGATGGATCAGTTGTGCCTGTCCAATCGGGCGAGGAGATTACCCAGTACCAGGCTTTGCAAGCTATGTTGCTGCCATCAGCTAATAATATATCCGATAGTTTAGTAAAAAGAGTTTTTGGCTCTATTGAAGAATACAATAAATATGCTAATGATATGCTTGCAAGACTAGGGCTTACGAAAACCACAGTAGCTGATGCTAGCGGTTATTCTCCTGATACAAAAAGCACAGCTTCTGAGATGGTAAAAATTGGGATTTTATATATGGAGCATGAAGTACTTAGAGAAATAGCTAGACAGCCTAATGCAGTTTTACCTTTTGCTGGGGAGATTTCAAATCTAAACAACAGCATCAATGACAATCAAGTAATGGGCTTGAAAATTGGATACACAGATGAAGCAGGCAGGACGTTTCTGGTTGCTGATATACATGGTGAAACAAAAGAAGATATTTCTGTTGCAGCTGTACTTGGCGCTGATAGCTGGAGTGAAGTCATGCAGGATACAAAAGAATTACTTAATTCTGGGAATAATGAACACGTAAAATTAAAAAATAAAGACATCCCTTAAAATAGAACAGTATATAAATAATACTCCTGACAAGATTTTTATTTTAAGTAGGATATGTGTAAAGAAAAGGTAATACTACCAACTAGTATTACTATAGTCATACAGCTTATTGGTAGAAGGTATGATTTTTAATACTAAAAACTGACCAGAGCTATTTTTGGTTACTGGAGGGAATTTATTTCCCTCTAAGTAATGCTTAGGCAGGGTAATTTGGTTAATAGCTGTTTGTCCTATTTCATTATCGTGTTCAATTTCTGCAATGCCCTTAACCTGTAGGTATTTAAGTGAATTAGTTCTATGAAAGGTCAAAGATATCTGGTTGTTTTTAGCTATGTTTTGAGCTTTCTTAGTAGATGTTTTTGTTACTATGTAAAAGTTTTCGTGTCCATCAACTAGGTAATGAACTACGGAAGAATCTATTGTGCCATCATCAGATAAAGTCGATAACACAGCTGTGTTTGGGTATGAAGTGGGGAGCTGATTTGTAGAAGCTTTATCTTTGTGCGGCATTCTATATGGTTGGTACTTAGGTCTTTTTTGGTTGTCTGACTTATTTTTTGTGTCATGATTTTGGCGAACTATGCGGTCTTCAATATAGCTAACAAATTTTTTAGCACATTTAATGTTCACAAACCTTAAAGAGTAGTTCTCAACCCTAGTGTGCAAAATTATTCCAGCAAACGGGCCAACTGATGTCATTTTAACTCCAGCTACAACCTCATATGTGATTTCATCATGATTTTTAAGAAAAGGCTTACAGTCTATAATCAAAATACGTTGGTTTGTAGCAATTAACATTAAAAAATCCGTAGTGGATTCACTGCGTCCGTAGACTAAAGCTTCAATATGTTCGCTTGAATGGATTAGCTCTGGGACGTAATTTGTCTCAAGCTTCATGAAACCATAAGTAGTCATACCAGCTTCTCTAAGTTCTTTGCGTACCCTTTCAGTTTGATCTTTACTCATTTTGTCCTCTGAGTACTATTATCTACTTGCTTAAGAGTGATTGCAAGCTCAAGGGATAAGTTCAAGATGGTCTGTCTGCTATTTCTGAGCTGATAATTTCTGAAATTTTGTATAAACCAGAAATTGATAATGTTGAAAAATTACCAACCAAAGTAGAGTAGTGTTCAGCGTTTTCGGCAATAATTTTTGCAGATCTGACAGTAATTGCGAGTTGACTTGTATTAGCTAGCCTTGAAAATCCTACGGTTTTTAGGCCGTCTGGTATCGGCGGGAGATTAGTGTTGTCTCTGGGTGCAATTAGGATTTTGTTTGCTTCTATGAAATCCTTTAAGTCTTCTTGTTTGTTTTGTCTTACTCTCGAGTAGGGGTCAACTAGGCCCCCAAATATCAGGCCTGACATACGACAGCTTATATCACTTGCGTCACCGTAAGCTCGAAAATGTTCCTTCCCTAAAAAAGATTCAGGGCTGGATATAGGCGTAAGTGTGAAGTTATTTTGTTCTGGAATTATCATGCTGATTTATTTTACATCACTACGTTAAATAATAGAAAGTGCTCTACCAGTTAGGTGGAGCACTTCCCATAATTACCAGAGGTTTTACTGCTAAATGGTAACTACAATCTATTTTTTAGATGTCGTCTACCTTTGTTTGGGGCATCTTCTGGTCTAAGTTCTTCAAGGTCTATCCCTTGTTCTTCAGCCCAAGTTTTAAATTCCACTTTAAGTTCTTTAATCTTACTTTTTATTTCTTCTCTGTTTGCATCACTTTCCTTCAGCATATTAATAGCCTCTTTCATTTCTGATTCACGTGATTCAAGCATGTCTTTTTGTTCAGAAGTAATAGTGCCATCATCTACTTTGGATTGTAAGAATTCTTGTCTTTTTGCTCCACGTTCGGCTTTCTTTTCTTCACGGAATTCATTAAACGTAGATTCTAGTTCTTCTCTGTCTATATTGTGGCTCTGTGAAACCTTGTCTATCAGATCTGATTGTCTACTGGTTTGGTCTTGTGCTGATGATACTCCGGCTACAAGTGCAACTGAAGAGACAGTAGCAACCCCCATTATTAACATTGATTTTGAATATTTTTTCATAGAAATTAACCTTTCGATTGTTTTATTAGTATGTCCTTGTCTTAAGACAAATAGATAGTATCGCTAACTACTTAGATATTACTATGTTCTAGCTGAGAGGCAGCTGAAGTGTGAAAGTCGAGCCTTTTCCTGGAGTGCTCTTTACGCTTACAGTGCCCTTGTGGGCTTCGGCCACAGTTCTGGCAATAGACAATCCTATTCCGTAGCCACAGTCGTCTTCTGTTTTGCAACGAGAGCTATCTGCTCTATAGAATCTATCAAAGATGTATTGTTGCTCATTTTGGTCAATACCTAACCCTTTATCTACAATGTTTATTTGAATGTTATTTTTTTGCTTTTTAGTTGTTACTTTAATCTCAGATTTATTAGGACTATATTTTATGGCGTTATCTAAAAGTGTAACTATAGCTTCGACTATTGATTGCTGGTTGACGTGTAGCTGTGACTTAACAATATTTTTTGCGGCTATATCTTGATTTTTTTGCTGGGCTTTTTTAGTAACTCTTTCTATTGCTTGATTAATTAAGTGATCTACAGAAACAGCTTCTTTTACTAGCCCGTTGTTTTCAAAATTAGATAATTTAAGCAAGCTCTCGGACAAGTTATTTAATTTATCAAGCTCTTCTATGTTGCTTTGAAGTTGATCCTTGGCTTGTTTTAAGTCAAGATCTGGCTCAGTCAAAGTTAGTTCTGTCTCAATACGCATAGCTGTTATAGGTGTTCTAAGTTCATGAGAGGCATCGGCTGTAAATCTGCTCTGTGCCTCATGTGCTTCTTCTATTGGTTTTAAGGTTTTTCTAGCTAATAAATAGCTAACTAATCCACCAGATACTAGTATAAAAAGATTTAGGCCAAGTAGATTAGCCTTTAGTCGAATTCTGGCTTCATCTGCTAGTTTTTGCTGTGTTTCACGTAGTTCATATATGACTTCAGCTCGTCTTGGATCAATAATTTGTGAAGTTGGTATTTTCTTAATACTAAGCCCTCTATCTATTTCTTGAGACGACACCCTATATAGAGCAAAGCTAAATATTAAACTAATCATCAGGATTATAACTAGATAAATAGCTGTTACTCTAAGAAGGGCACTATGAAATAATCTCGAAGTCACTTGCTTTCTCCAAAATAATATCCAAAGCCACGTCGGGTATTAATTAGCTGAGGGCTGTCCTTAAACGGCTTGTCAATCTTGTTTCTAATATAGCCAATATATACCTCAACTGTGTTGGGCAAAATATCAGCATCATAGTCCCAGACATGCTCCATTATTTGGTCTTTATTAAAAATATGTCCAGGCTGGTTCATTAAGTATTCAAGAAGGGCAAATTCTTTGGATGTTAATTCAATGCTTTTATCCATTCGTGTTGCGGTAAACTTGTCTCTGTCTAATTTTACGCCACAACTTTCAATTTTAGTATCTTGAGCTTCTTGTGGTCGACGTAACAGTGCTCTAACCCGAGCTATTAATTCAACGAAAGCAAATGGTTTAGCTAAGTAATCGTCAGCTCCGGCATTTAAACCTTCAGCCTTATCTAATACTCGGTCTTTAGCGGTCAGCAGAAGAACAGGGGTATGGATTGAAGCGTCTCGCATTTGCTTCAAAATATCCATACCGTCTGTTGCTGGCAACATTCTGTCGAGTATTACCAAATCATAAGGTTCTGTAGTAGCCATTGCTAGACCATCATCGCCATCGTAACTTACATCAACTGCGTAAGATTGTCGTTCTAGTCCTCTTTTTAAGGCATTTGCGATTTTGTGGTCATCTTCTACTACTAGAATCCTCATAGTATAATTATATATGTTTTACTGAGAATAACTTGAGAGATTTAAAAAATAAATAAAAAATAACACCCCACTAATTTAGCGGAGTGTTATTGGTATTTATAAAACGACTATTGTCGTTCTCTAGCTTGACTAACGTGAATGGTTCTACCACCAAGTTCTTTGCCGTCTAGACCATCAATAGCTGCTTTACCTTCATCATCGCTATCGAATTCTACGAATCCGAAACCACGAGAACGGCCAGTTTCACGATCAGTGATAACTTTTGCGCTAGCAACGGTTCCAAATTGCGTAAAAGCGTCTTTCAGCTCATCATCGTTTGTAGAGAACGGTAGTCCTCCTACGAATAATTTGAATGCCATGTTACATGTTCCTCTTGTTTTAACTGTCTTATGCAAATCGACCTGTTTTTTGTATGAGGAATTGTAACTTTTGAATAATTTTCTATTGTACTGTTCACTCGATTAAACTCTTGCAAGATAATTATAGTACATATGCATAGAATTAACAACTATCCAGCGATTATCTGCAATCAATTTTGCTGGCGCATATTCTGACTGCTTGGCTCCAGGTAGGGTAGGCGTGAATTGTAAAGTCTATTTTAGAAGCCTTCATTTTCCATTGTATGGCTAATGCAAGTTCGTGAATCATTTCTCCTGCTCTCGGCGCAACAATGCTTGCACCTAAGACAACACCTCTTTTATTAGCTATAATTTTAACAAATCCAGTATCTTGTTGAGACGTATTTGACCTACCAATAACACTTATTGGCATTGTGGCAATCTGGTATTTTTTACCTTTAGCTTTCAGTTCTGCCTCTGTTACTCCAGCACTAGCAAATTCTGGGTCTACATATACAACTCTCGGAACTGCCCTGTAATCAGCGTAGTGCTTTAAGGTGCTTAGTATATTTTGTCCGGCAATTCTACTTTGATAGCTTGCTGTGTGGGTAAACATATAGCCACCTGTTACATCACCAGCAGCGTAAATATGCGGGTTAGATGTCTGCATGGTTTTAGAAACTTTTATACCTCTACGATCATATTTAACGTTCGCATTTTCAAGCCCAATATCAGTATTAGTTGCTTTTCCAGCTGCAAGTAATATTTCATCTACTGTAACTTTATGAATTTTGCCTAATTTTTCAAAACTTACAATTTTTTGAGAGCCTTTTTTCTCAACCCTTAACACTCTTGACTCACTATGAACATGTACACCTTCGTGTTCAAACAGTGCCTCTAACAGTTCTCCAACTTCAGCGTCTTCTTTTGAAAGTAATCTTTCAGCAAATTCTGCAATATGCACTTCAACACCGAATGTAGAAAAATAATGAGTAAATTCGCAGCCTATAGCTCCACCACCTATTACAAACAGTTTTTTAGGCAGTTTTTCTAGGTCCAAGGCTTGTCTGTAGCCTATATAACCAGCTTCTTTAAGCCCAGGTATAGGCGGAACAAAGTCATGCGTACCTGTAGCAATTAAAAAATTGTGAGCTGTATATCTTTTGCCGTCTACACTTAAAGTCCAAGGGTCTAGAAAATGTGCATGACCCTTTATTACTGAAATACCATCCGTTCTATAAATATCGGAAGCTTTGTACGTTCCTGTATTTTTAACAGCTTGATCTTTCCATTTCTTAATAGCAGAATGGTCGATTTTTACATTTCCAACTTTAATGCCAAAATTCTCAGCATCATTTATTGTCTTAAAAGTTTCAGCGGCCTGTAGCAGTGCTTTGGTTGGCACACAGCCATAGTTGGGGCACTCTCCTCCTAGTTTTTCTTGTTCAACCACAGCTACTCTCTTCTTTTTAGAAGCAGCCATATGAGCAGCAACACCTCCGCCGGAACCTGTACCAATCACAACCAGATCGTAGTCTATTTTTTTAGGTTTAACGTGTTTAACTTTGTAAGTCATTTTATTACCAAATTATCCTATGATGTAAGTACATGTATGCTGCGCTTGGGTGGTATACCTTTAGATGTTTTGCTGCATTTCTACGAATGTCGTTACTTGTTACCTCATGTTTTTTAGCTATCCACTTAGCCATATCTTTGATAACTTTTTCCGAAATAAGTTCTGCGCTACCACTCGGCTCTCTAACTGACTGGCAAGCTGCGAAGATACTGGCGTATAGTTTATGGTTATCGTATGTTTCGTTATGTCCGGCTCTTTTAACAATATGCTTCATATACGTTAACCAAAATTAATAGTTCCGTTAGCTATAAGTATAAGTATCCAGCCAAGTGCGATTAGTAAAAGCCCCATAAATAGTCTCATAGTTCCTTTGCTGTCTTCTTTCCATTTGCTAACATCGCTTACTTTTGTGCCTCCTACGACCATAGCTAGTATTACTATTAGTGGTGCAACAAATACTAGGTTATAGAGGATCATTAGACCAAGAGCAATTAGGTTAAAGTCCACCTGTAATATTGTAATAATTGCCAGGTAAGGTGCGCCGGTACAAGGTAGTTCTACTGCTGCAACAAAAGCACCTAGTAGCATTACACCCCAGACACTTCGGTTACTTGTAGACCAGTCGTGTATTTTGTTAGCATATTTTTTAGGTATCTGGAGAGAAAAGCCCTTGCCATACCAGAAGAAGTCTTTTATCTCTAGAAGCCCAGCTACAATCACCAAAAGTCCAACAGCAATACTTAAATACTCTGCCAATACAATAGGTATGCTTGAGAAGAAGTAAACCAGTCCAAGACCAGCAATAAGGTATGTTGCAAAAATAGCAAATATGTAAGCGCTACCAACTTTAAGTAGTCTTTTAGGCGAACCTCCTTGACCCAATACCACTGAAACCATCAATATGAGAACGCCGATTGCACATGGGTTAATAGAGTCTATTGCAGCCGATCCAACAACTAATCCAAGAGTAGGTAAATCTAACATTAAAGCGCCCCCTGTATCATTTCATCATTTGGATTTTTATTGATCTCCCTGATATAGCATAGGTCAGGATTGTACTGTTTAACTCCAAAATCTACACATCTTTCAGAATCTTTAACACCGTATTGTTGGCATAATTTATCGGTGCTGTTCTTAGGTGTGTCAAACTCAACTATTACACAGTCTCCTGGTGGAACTATAGATTCATCACGCATGGAGTAGTTGCCCGGGTTTTCTAGTTTAGTCTGGGTGTATGTGTCGTCGGCTTTATTGTAACTGTATACAAATGTTTGTACTTCTGCAGCCTTTCCTCCACTAGAACAGGTCATTCCGTTTTGTACTGATAAAATTGCTCTTCCGTCTTTATCCGCTTCTTTAAATTGACTTACAAGTTGCTTGTTGTTGCTTACTTGATCACCGTCGTAGTCATCTTCAAACAGAGAGTCTTCAGTTGGAATTATAAGTGTTGTTTCACTTAATTCTCCACCTGTGACTCTCATTAGTTTTTCTAGACCAGCATCAACTTCAAGATCTAATACTACTCCTTCAAGATGGATTCTTTTATCGTCATGCTCATGGTATGTGCTTGTTCCGATTTTGTTACTTAAAGCACTAACTGGATCTCTAAGCTCAATTTCTTCTCCGCAAACCCAAAATTCAATATCTGTATGCCAGTGAACAGGGCCCTTAGAGTCAGAAACTGTATTTAGGTATACACTAGACCCGGTCATAAATAGCGTAGGGATGGCTACTGTAATAACTATCAGTATAAAGAGAGGCTTTTTAAAAGCTTTATGCTTCTTGTTTTTAATCACGAAAGCCGATAACAGTAGCAAAACAACTAAAGCTAATGACGCTATAAGAACAGAATTAATATTAAACGCATTTATTTCTGTTTCTAAATCCGACTCGATAGCTGTTGCA
>JAUIKH010000062.1 GCA_030430915.1 bacterium
GAGATCACTTTGGATTAGAAAAAATAAAAGAAAGAATCTTAGAATTTTTGGCAGTTCAGAGTAGAACGAACAGTATGAAAGGCCCTATTTTGTGCTTCGTTGGTCCTCCCGGTGTTGGTAAAACATCTCTTGCCCAATCTATTGCGGAAGCTACAGGCAGAAAATACTGCCGTATTGCACTTGGTGGTATTAGAGATGAAGCAGAAATTCGTGGTCATAGAAAAACTTATCTTGGGTCTATGCCAGGAAAAATTATGTCATTATTGAAAAAAGTAAAATCCTCTAACCCTGTTATGTTATTTGACGAAATTGATAAAATGGGTATGGATTATCGTGGTGACCCAGCGGCCGCTTTACTTGAGGTTCTTGACCCTGAGCAAAATGATAAGTTTAGTGATCATTATTTAGAGGTAGAATATGACTTATCCAAAGTATTCTTCATCGCAACTTCTAACTCATATAACATACCAAGACCATTAATGGACCGTATGGAAATAATTAAACTGGAAGGTTATATAGAGGATGAGAAGCTTCAGATAGCAAAACGCCACTTGATCCCCAAATTATTAAAAAGTCATAATTTATCCAAAAATGAGCTTGAAATAAGTGATGATGCAATAATAGATATAATTAGATATTACACTAGAGAATCTGGGGTTAGGAATCTTGAAAGAGAAATTGCACGTATTGCACGCAAAACAGTAATTCAACTTGAGAAAGGTGAATTAACAAAAATGAAAGTCACGTCCAAAAAATTGGAAGAATTATTGGGCATCAAAAAATTTGACTTTGGCAAATCTGAAAAAGAACATATGGTTGGTGTAACAACTGGACTAGCATATACAGAAGTCGGCGGTGACATTCTTTCTATAGAAGCACTAACATTGCCAGGCAAAGGAAGGGTTAAAGCCACAGGAAAGCTTGGAGAAGTTATGCAAGAATCCGCACAAGCTGCTTTTAGTTTCTTTAAATCAAACTGCACTCAATATGGTGTTACGCCTCCTCAAATTATGAATAAAGATATACATATTCACGTACCGGCTGGCGCTACACCAAAAGACGGCCCTTCTGCAGGTATAGCTTTGTTTACTTCTATTGTTTCTTGCATGACAGGCATACCTGTCAATAAGAGCGTAGCAATGACTGGTGAAATCACCTTAAGAGGTAGAGTGCTACCAATTGGCGGATTAAAAGAAAAGCTACTCGCAGCCCTCAGAAGTGGTATAAAAACCGTTTTAATCCCCGAAGAAAACAAGCGTGACCTGAAAGAGATACCAGAAAACATAACCTCTGGTTTAAAGATTATCCCTGTAAGTTCAGCTGAACAAGTACTAAAACGTGCTCTTACAGACACAGTTTCCCCTATAAATTGGTCGGAAGCTGATGAAATAAAGCACATTGAGGAAAAAAATAGCAAAAACAATGTTTTAACGCATTGACATGATTAGTTTTTTATAGAAAACTATTCCTATAAGGCTTGTACAGCACAGGTTTTGATATTTTGTTTAATTAACATGGGTCTATAAAAATGAATAAACAAGAACTGATTGCAATGATTTCAGAAAAAACTGGTATGACAAAGGCAGATGCCAACAGAGCGGTTGATGCTTACCATGAGTCTGTAATGCACGAACTAAAAAAAGGCGGAGAAGTTAGATTAGTCGGCTTCGGTACTTTCCTTTTAGGTCACAGAGCAGCTACAACAGGTCGTAACCCTAGAACAGGTGCAAAAATTAATATCCCTGCTTCTAAACGCCCTAAATTCAGACCAGGACAACCTTTCGTTGACGAAGTTAACTGAAACGAAATTATGGCTAAAGTGCCATTAAAATAACAAACTTAAAAAAGCCGCTTTCTAGTGGCTTTTTTTTACATTCTCCTCAAAACGCTTTCATTATAATTGCT
>JAUIKH010000027.1 GCA_030430915.1 bacterium
CATATATTTCTTTACCTGTTTAAATTAAATTATTTAAAAATGTATTATCAATAATTTAATTTCTTATAAGATCTTTAATTTCATAATTAGGCAATATATATGCATTACTTTTATTTTAAGTCTAATTATCATCTTAACTTTTATTTTTTTTTACATAAATTACTTTTATATCGACTGAGAAAAAATTGTGAATAATTAATCAAACACTCAACAACAAAAAATAACAAGGCGACAACTTCAATTATTTTTAAGTCTTCCTGACTTACTGTTTTCACAGGAAGATTTTCTTTTCTTTCAAGTTCAGCTGGTCCGAATGTGAATCTACCATGCCTTGTACGGCTTTGACCCTCTGGCCCAAAGGTTATTTCTTTCCTTCTTATCTTATCTACCTTTACTCCCGCATTATTAAGTACATCTCCCCAGGGATTGCCAGAGCCGTGGTCGATTGTAACTTTAATTTCAGCTGAGTCGTCTAGACTTTCTTTATCAAAGTAACTAATCCATACAAATGATTCACCCCGCATACTACCGTCTTCTCTAGTTTCAGTAGGTAAGGACATTAACCTTAAATGAGGTATATTATCTTGGCTATCTCCTGGACCGCGTTTAGGTGAAAAATTCCAAATATATTCGTCTGGCACAGACATAATAAGCGTTTTAAGCTTAGAGTGAGTCGCTGATATTTCTTCAGGACTAGCCATTGCTTCGTGACTCGCAGAATCTATGGCAGTAGCGTCTATATCTGCTGATGGAGTTCTATCTGGTATTTTTAGTTCTGGATCTTTTTCATAGCTCATAACTTATCTCCTCTAACATTCAGTGATATGTATATAATAGTATAAAATTAGTAGCACGTCAATCATAACGTGACACAAAGAGTTAATACAGATACAATAATGTCAAAAAAGAATTGACAAAAAAGGATATATTTGATACATATAAATATATGGAAGACTTATTTGGACTGTTAAATATAAGAGACAAAGAAGAAAAAGTTTATAAACTATTGCTTGAAGAGGGTGCTTTAACAGCAAATGATATATCAAAGAAAACTAATGAATCTCGTACAAACACTTATATGATTTTAGAACAGCTTGTTGAAATGGGTATGGTAATTCAAAATGAAGAAAAAGCTATTAGGAGATTTGAGGCTAGCGACCCATTAGCTCTGCAAAAACTTCTATTAAACAGACAGCAGGAGATTAAAAAAACTCAAGCTTTGCTAAAGAGAAATTTGCCTGAGTTAAAGTCATTATATAACTTAGGTAGGTTGAAGCCAGGAGTGGTTCATCTAGAAGGCTTAAAGGGTCTTGAAGTAATGCTTAATGATATGGCTAAAAGTCAAAAAGAGGCTTTATTGATACCAGGAACTATTCCAAGAAATGAAACATGGGAAGTACTAAAAAAGGGAATTGAAAAGAGGGCAAAAAAAGGTATTAGAACCAAAGCTTTGTTCACGCGTGATTCTAAGCCTAGCTTGGACGAGGAGCTTCATAAAAAACAAAAGTTTGAGGTAAGATATTGGCCTGGTGAGGAGTATCCCAGCGAGGTTGTTATTTATGGGAACAAATGTGTGTTTACTTCATATGAGCCTGAGATAGTTAATACAATCATTACAAACGAAATGATTGCCAAAACTATGAGAGGTATTTTTGAACAACTTTGGGAAAGCGCAGAAACATAAAAAATATAAAACACTATTGCTTGTTGTTGTTTAGCTTTTCGTTCATAGTTTA
Source organism: bacterium (assembly GCA_030430915.1). Lineage (GTDB taxonomy): Bacteria > Patescibacteriota > Saccharimonadia > Saccharimonadales > SZUA-47 > JAUIKH01. The sequence goes on from JAUIKH010000027.1 coordinate 1,737, forward strand.
GAGTATGAGTGGATTTTTAAGAAACGCTATAGAAACTAAAGAGCCTACTGTTGCTGTAGTTTTTGATTATCCCGTAAGTGATGAAGTGATTGACCTCGCTCAAACTTTTTGCGGTGTATCAGAGCTCCGGGGCGATAAGTATCCATCTCTAGAACCAAAAAGACTTCAGTTAGAGGCAAATAGACTTATTGGTAGGCCTATATTGTTTACTCTTCGTTCACAGTTAGAAGGTGGTTATTGGACGGGTAGTGAAGAAGAAAGAGCAGGTCTATACCAACAATTGCTACCGACAGTTGATGGAGTAGACATTGAGTTAGATTCTGAAATTTTTGACGAAGTAGCAGAGAGCTCAGCCTATTTAGGTAAGCCAATTATAGCCTCTTTTCATGATTTTGATTCAACACCTTCTGTTGATGAGTTAGAAAAAAGGTATGAAAAATTTGAAAATTCTCAAGCTGATTTCTTGAAAATTGCTACAAACTTACCCACAAAAGAAGATTACGGGCGTTTATCTCAGTTTACAATAAATCACAACGGCGACAACATAGTTACATGTGGTATGGGTAAATACGGACCTATATCTAGACTCAGCCTGTTAGGTATGGGCTCTCTAATGACGTACGTTACTTTAGGCGATAATGACCACACAACAGGTCAGCTTAATTTTGAAGAAATGCAAGAATTCAGAACTCGGTTACTACGTGAGTAAAAAATCAAAACGAAACCAACATGAAAATATTTGATTTTTGTATGAATATGTAGTAAAGTATAAAAAACGGGTGGCCAAATAGGAGTTTAATTAAAATGGGACTATTTCGAAACCGAAACAAGAAGACTATATCTGAGTTAGAAGACTACTATAAGAATCAAGGTAAAAAAAGCAGCCTAAAGGCTTGGTTTATGGCGTTTTTAAGTTTACTGATAACGATAGTTATAATTGTCCTGCTATTTTTCGGTATACGTTGGTTATATAGGACTTTAGTTAATGATAACTCTTCAACAAATGAAACAACTATTTCAGATTCGTCTGCTACTGCTGACGGGGAATTGAATGGCGGAGTCTCAGCAGATGGTGTGGTAGATGATTCTCTAAGTTCCAGTGACACACAAACAAATAATTCTACAGGCGACGAATCACAGGGTACAGTTAGTGATGAAGCAGCATCAACTTCTGAGCCAAATAGTGACCGAGTTGCTTCTGAATCTGACTCAAATTCTACAGCTAGCGGTGTAGCAGGAGATTCTGCAGCGGTAAATAATCAATATACTAGCGAAAGTGGTGAAATTACAGATACAGGACCTGGTGAAGTGCTACTAATTACTCCATTGTTAGCAGCAGTATTAGGCTATTATTTATCACGGAAAAAACAGATTAAACAAACACAAGACTAGACTGTACAATTAGTTAATGACTAAAAAATTCTGCCATTTGTGCGGTGCTAAATACATTGAAGGTCAAGCTCAGCCTTGGGAATGCCCCAACTGTGGAAATTTAAGCTATAAAAACTCTGTACCTACCGCTGACATTGCACTTTTTAACAATAAAGGTGAAGTACTACTAGCGAAAAGGGGCATTGAGCCAAATAAAGGAAAGTATGATTTGCCTGGTGGGTTTGTGGAATACGGAGAAAATGCAGAAAATGCTGTGAAGCGAGAAATTCATGAAGAGCTAGGGTTATCTGAGGCTGACTATAGTAGAGCTGATTACTGTACGAGCTGGAATGCTAGTTATTCTTTTGGTCTAGAAGAGATAAACACCTTATCTTTATTGTTCACAGCAAAGTTGAATACAGATAAAATTACCGCACAAGATGATGTAGAAGATGTAGAGTTTGTAGCTATTAAGGATTTAGATTCAGTTGACTTTTCTTATCCTGACTATCCAAGAATTATTAGAAAAGCTTACAAATTGGTATTTAAGTAAAATCATAGGGTATAGTTATATTTAAGGTGAAAAGTGTTGGGATAATAGGTTTTGGTAGCTATGGAAAGTATCTATTTAGGATGCTCAAGGGTGATTTTCTGATAAAAATCTACGATAAAGACGTAAATGTATCTAAGGATATAAACGCTAGCCTAGAAGAAGTAGCTGGTTGTGAATTTCTAATATTGGCAATACCTTATTCAGCTTACAATGAAGTTTTAGAGCAAATAAGACAGACTATATCAAATGATACAGTTATCATTGATATCTGTTCAGTTAAGGTTAAGCCGATAAAAAAGTTGAAAAGTATATTGCCTGACCAGTCGTATATTTCTGTACATCCACTTTTTGGTCCTGAGTCTGCACCTCAGGATATAACAAATCAGACGATAGTGATTTGCGATAGTAATTGTCGGGTTAAAGATCAATTCGTAGGTTATTTGAAGAAGTCTGGTCTAAAAATTGAATATATAAGTGCTGAAGAGCATGATAGAGAAATGGCAGTAATTCAAGGAGTTACATTCTTTCTAGCTAAAGGATTGAATGAGTTCGGGTTACACCAAATGAAACTTAAAACTCCTTCTTTCCAAAAGCTTTTAGATTTGGCATATTTAGACAATCATCACTCAGATGAATTGTTACAAACAATTTTTCAAGATAACAGGTACTCCACAGCTAAAAGAACTGAGCTTATCAAGGCTTTAGAGGATCTAAACAAAAAGTTTTAGCGGTTCTATTTGTAGTTAATCTTGGGATGGTAGCTGGGAAAAGTAGTTGATTTCGTTAATTATGTCTAGCATTGCTCGCGCGCGGACTTTATCGTCTTTTATCTGTTTTGCAGCTTTTAGGGCCTTTTCTAGCAGTGTGTGATTGTCATTAGCCTGAATCATCATCATTGTTGTTTTGAAAGTTTCTTCAGGATCTTGATCAAGGTGTTCAACTAAGGGCTCAAGGTGTCCTAAGGCCTGTTCTTTCATGCCAGCTAGTTTTTTCGTGTCTACTTCTGGTACAGAAGAAGTGCTGGTAGTTGGTTCTACACTTTCTTCATTCTTGGTTTCCTTGTTCTCGGTTTCTTTCGTTGTTTCAGGCTCTTCCTCTGTTTCTTTGAGCTCTTCTTTTGGCTCTTCGGTCTTTGTGTCAGGCAGTGTTGGTGGCTGAACTGGTCCTGATGTACTTACCGGCGCTTTGTCTTCTTGTTCAACGGTTGGTTTTTCTTCAGCTTCAGATGATGGAGCTGGAGTTGGACTGGGCTCACCTTTCGTATCTGTTGTCGTAGTGGGCGTAGTTGTACTTGGTGGTTCATCGTTGCTAGAGTCATCATCATCAGAGTCATCGTTTGCTGGTAGAGGTGAGGGGCTCTGAATAAATGGGTTGTCACTAGTTATCGGGTGTTCCGGCTCTGGTTTAGTTTCTTCACTTGATTCTGTAACTGGTGTAGGTGTTGTAGACACTACAGTTGGGGTTGTATCTGGGGCTGGGGGAGGAGACATTGTTGTTTGAGGTGTAGTGCTAGATGAGTCCGTTGTTGGGGTAGTACTTGTTTTATTCGAATCATCACCACTAAAATCCTGTGTAGAAACATTATCTAACATTGAAGGGTTCTGTGTTGGTGTAGCCCCCATTGTCGTCTGTTGTCCGTTTAAGTTTTCAAACATTTCCCACTCCTATTAATAGATTGTTATTCGTTGTTGGTTTATAGTATAAACCATAAGTTGAAAGAGGAAAACATGTTAGATGATTTAAAATACATTCACAGTAAAGATGCAGACGATGCATTGGGTATCGCAGCCAATCAATGGCAACAGTTAAAATCAGAATATAATCTGTCAGACCTAAATTATGACATCGAAAATGTAGTTTTTGCAGGGATGGGTGGTTCTGCACTGGCTGCTTTACTATCTACAACTTGGCCGGGCTGTAAATTACCATTTCAGATATGGCGCAAATATGAACTGCCAGCGTATGTTAATGAAAAAACTTTGCTAATCATTTCAAGCTATTCAGGAAACACCGAGGAGACTATCTCTGCGCTAGATGCGGGAGCAAAAGCTGGAGCGCAGATTGTAGTTGTGGCAGGCGGGGGTAAGCTAATTGAGATAGCTAAAGACAAAAACTATCCGTATGCGCTATTACCAAAAGCCTCACAGCCTAGATTTGGTGCTCTTAATGGATTAAAGGCACTAGTGACTATATTTGAAAGAGCAGGGATTATTGAGTCTGGTTCAATTGATAAACTAGCTAGCAGCGCAGAATTTCTAAAAAATGAAATAGCTACCTGGCTGCCAGACGTTGTTGAGTCAAAGAATCCAGCAAAACAACTAGCATTAAATGTTGCAGGAAGCTCTCCAGTTATTTACGGTGGTCCATTAACGTTTCCAGCAGCCTATAAGTGGAAAATTAGCTTTAATGAAAATGCTAAAAACGTAGCATGGTGCAATGAAATACCTGAGTTTTCTCATAATGAATTTCTAGGCTGGACTTCTCATCCTGTAGATAAACCTTATAGTGTGATTGATTTACGGAGCAGTTTAGAGCACGAGAGGGTACAAAAGCGGTTTACAGTAACAGAAAAGCTACTTAGCGGTAAGCGACCTCATCCTTATGTCGTTGAGGCAAAAGGCAGTGATGAACTTGAGCAAATGCTTTACTTAGTAGTATTTGGTGATTTTGTTAGTTTGTATGTCGCTTTAATAAATGGATTAAATCCAACACCTGTAGATTTGATAGAAAAAATGAAGAATTCATTGGATAGTTAAATTCTGCCTAATATTGCGGTATAGGCTGTATAGCAAAGTAAGTGACTTAGAAGCTGTCGGTGAAGTTGCTGCTGTAGCTATTTTTTGTCCAATATATGAAGCCAATGGCAATTACTAATAAAACAAATAAAATTACTGTTCTTTTTGTTTCGGTTATGTGTAGTCTTGGTAGTTTTTTCATGATTGCTCCTCTAGGGTTACTGGTTTTGCTATGACTACCAATCTTTCTCTGGCTGTCCAGATAGGTGTACAGGTATAGATTGTTAGCTTTTTTTCGTCTGATCTGTTCTCAATTTCAACGGCACTTGGGTCTACTACCTTAGTCTCGGTTACTTCATACAAGTATTCTTTACCATCCCAGTAAACGGCTAGTCTGTGGCCCGGTTTAACTTTGTCTAAATGATAAAAAGTCGATATATTATCCTTAAAAAATCTATGACCCACTATAACTGTATTGTCATTTTGATCGGGAGTGGACACATTGGGTCTGCGCCATGTTCCGCCGTCATTTATTACTCCTATATTGCTACTTTCTTTTATAGGCTCGTTGACTTGAATAGACGGTATAACTATGCGGTTTTCTTGAGGTATTTCACTATTGGAGTTCGAGCCAACACTTTGCGCTAAGTCCCCAGAGTATGGGGCAGAGGCATCAGCAGACTTGTCTCTCAAGCGATAAGAAATCTCAGGCAGAAATGGGGAAACAGCTATATAAAGACCAAGCAATATTACAATTACTGATAATAAATTGTTGAACCTTCTATGTGACATTTATCTGTCATTATACTCTATGTACCTGTGCGTAGGGAGGTGATAGGGTCTTTACGTGATGCTTGGGCAGCAGGAAGTATACCCGACAATATTCCTGTCAAGACAGATAGACCAGTCACGATTAAGACAACATTCAAGGTAGTAACAGGCTGCAGATCTGTAGTAACTCTGATAATAGCGTTAGCTAAATACGAAAATCCAACACCGATTATTCCACCGACTATACTTAAAACGACAGCTTCCATAACAAATTGGCCGAGTATCTGAGAATTTGTTGCGCCAATGGCCTTTCTTATGCCTATTTCTCTAGTTCGTTCACTTACAGTGGCAAACATAATATTCATTATCCCAATTCCACCAACAATGAAGGATATAAATGCAACACCAGCCACAAATACAGTTAGTTGATAAAACACTTCGTTGGTTGCTTCTAGAGCTTCTTCTTTCTCCAGAATTGTGAAGTCTTCTTGCCCTGCATGATTTTTCTTGATTGTTTCACGAACTCCTTCTGCGACAGTAGAAACTTGGTCTTCTGATTCTGTTTCAACGTATACTTGCAGAAGCTGTATATTTCCTCCTGCACCTCTGGCGGCTTCATAGGGAACAACAATAGAATTATTCACATTGATAGCTGCGAAAGTACCTGATTTTTGTTGTTCAAAAACACCTTGTACAATATAGTTCTTCCCGCGAATTTGTAGGCTTTTACCAATAGGAACATTTTCTTTAAACAAATCTTCAGCTATGTTTCTTCCGATTATAGCCACTCTACGATTGTATTCATCAGATGTAAAAAATTGACCGTATTCAACTTTTTGATTCAAAAGTACAGGAAGTCTTTCCGTGCTAGCGATGATATTACCATTTGCGTATTCTTCACCCTCATAACTGGCAACACCACTTAAAATTCCAACAGGAACAGCAGATTTAACACCGTCAACTTTTTCAGTATCACGCCAATCTTTCTCACTTAAGCTGCCAGTACTATTTGTGAAAGAACGTAAAGAATCTAGGCTAAAGGCTTTAGGCTCTGTTTTTTTGCCTGGTCTAATTACTATTAGTGACTCTGATATTTCGTCTACTTGAGATGAAACCTGCTGTTTAACGCCTTCACCTAGTCCAACAATAGTGACGACTGAACTTACTCCAATAATTATGCCAAACATCGTTAAAGCACTACGCAATTTGGCGCTGCGGATTGATGAAACTGCCATTTTGAAGTATTCACCTATCATTTTTTGCTCCGTTTAGTGCGTGTTCGCTTTTTTTTAGTTTTCTTTGGAGGTTTTTTGGCAGCTTCGGCTGGTTCTGGCATTGTCTCAATCATGGCTGATACATTAGCTAGTTTTTCATCATCAGTTGATTTACGAAGAGAGTTAACAGCCCTTTGTACACGGTCTGGCATTTGACCGACAGCGGTAGCTTCATCGTAAACAATGCTACCATCTAACATGTACAAAATTCTCGAGGCATATCTAGTCAAGGAAGGATTATGGGTGACCATCAAAACTGTATTGCCCATTTTATGAATGTCACTGAGTAATTCCATCACTACTCTGGCAGAAACACTGTCTAGGTTACCAGTAGGCTCATCAGCAATTATTATGCTTGGTCCATTTACCAAAGCTCTAGCAATTGAGGCTCTTTGAAGTTGACCGCCAGATAACTGATTAGGTAGATAGTATTCACGTTCTGATAAACCAACTTGTTCAAGAGTCCGAGCCGCTGTTTTGAGTCTCTTAGTTTGAGTAACTCCTTTATATGCCAGCGGAAGGGCAACGTTCTCGAGTATGGTTAAGCGAGGTAGCAAGTTAAACGATTGGAATATGAACCCTATATTGTCTCTTCTGACTTTAGCTCTGCGGTTTTTACCAACTTTTGAAACTTTTCTTCCGCTTAATTTGTAACTTCCATGAGTCGGTTTGTCCAGTAAGCCCAAAATATTCATCAGGGTAGTTTTTCCTGAGCCACTTGGGCCCATGACAGCTATGAATTCTCCCTTTTCAATATCTATAGATACCTCGTCTAGAGCAATTGTTGTTGCATCACCGAAGCCGTATACTTTTGATACATCTTTGATTTCTATCAGTGCCATTTCCTATATTGTACATCTGTTAAGAGCCTTAATTCAAGGAGTTAATTCTGCTTTTTTAAGCATAAAAAACTTCACCACAGTAAGTTTTGCTTTAAACTTCAAGTATTTGTTACTCTAAGTTTAAGTGGAGAGGTGTCCGAGTGGTTGAAGGAGCACGCTTGGAAAGCGTGTATGCGTGAAAACGTATCAAGGGTTCGAATCCCTTTCTCTCCGCCAGCTTAAGAAAGATGTGCATGAAATGTACGTCATTTTAAGTTGGTTAAGGGGTTCGAACCTGAGATTCGAGGGTGAGAAATGCCTGTGGCATTTCGCAAGGAAACCTTCTTCTGGCAACTTGTTGTCAAGAATGAAGTTTCGGGTGAAATGAGCCGGTGGCTCATTTCAAGGAAGCTTTCT
>JAUIKH010000028.1 GCA_030430915.1 bacterium
TCTTCCATTTCATCAATCAACCTAGAAGCTCGTCCGTAACCAATCCTTAATCTCCTCTGGAGCAAACTTGTGCTTGCCTTCTTATTATCAACTATTACTTGCACCGCGTCTTTCCATAGGTCATCGTCACTACTTCCTGGAGCTTCAGCAACAATTCCACCTTTGCCATTCAACTGCACAGGTTGACTAACAACTTCATCGTCGTATTGAGGCGGTCTCTGCATTCTTAAGAAATCATTAACTTTATTAGTTTCTTCCTCTGTAATAAATGCACCCTGTAATCGCATCATCCGTGGCATATCAGAAGTTTTGTATAACATATCACCTGTACCTAATAATTTTTCTGCTCCTTTTTGGTCTATTATGATGTTACTGTTTACTTGACCGGCAACCGTGAAAGCTATCCTTGCTGGAACATTAGACTTAATTAGACCTGTAATTACCTCAGCACTTGGCCTTTGAGTAGCTAGTACTAGATGTATGCCCGCTGCTCTAGCCTTTTGAGCTATTCTAACAATTAGCGACTCTACATCTCGTGCAGCCATCATCATAAGATCAGACAATTCATCAATGACTATTACTATATACGGCATATCATCCTGGTCTTTCATGCTATTGTAGCTATCTATATCCTTCTTTTTATTTGCAGAAAAAGTTTTTAAGCGTCTTTCCATTTCAGACACTGCCCATTTTAGTGCACTTATACATTTTTCAGGCTCTGTAATAACTGGTGTAAGTAAGTGCGGTATATCGTTATACGGAGTTAATTCTACTTGTTTTGGATCTACCAATATAAGTTTCAGATCGGCTGGGCTGTTTTTATAAAGCAGGCTAGTTAGAAGTGTATTAATCATTACGGATTTACCTGAGCCTGTCTGACCTGCAATCAGCAAATGAGGCATCTTATCTAAAGATGCAATTACTGGTGAACCGGAAATATCCCTACCTACAGCAAAACTTAAACTTTTATTAAATGATTTCCACTTTTTATCATCAAGAATCCCAGAAATTCTAACTGTTGATGACTTTTCGTTGGGCACTTCTATACCTACTGCTCTTTTGCCGGGAATTGGTGCCTCAATCCTGATGCTCTGCGCAGCTAAACTTAGTGCAAGCTCCTTATCTAGAGCTTCCAATTTACTAAGCTTAGTGCCAGATGGAGGTTTAAGTGTATATTGCGTAACCCTTGGGCCAACGTTGGCTGACTCCATTTCAACTTTTATATTAAAGTTGGCAAATGTATCGTTAATGATGTCTTTTTTAACATTAACATCCCCGGGATCTGCTTTATCTTGTTTCTTAATTAATAAATCAGTAGTAGGAAATTGCCAGTTTGGGTCTCGTGCCTCAGTTAATGCTTCGTGGTCTTCCTCAGACGTTAATTTAGCTGGAGCTGTATTTTTTAAAGTTGTCCTACTACTGTTATGCTCAATTGGTACACCTTCATTTAGCTTAAATTCTGTAGTTTTTTCACCTTTTGCTTTAAGCTCATCAACATCAGTATCAGATTCACGTTCAGGCCTTTGGAATGGTTTTAGTAATACTTTTAGCGGTATCTCAAACGCCCAAAAAAATGCTAAAACCGTTAAAACAAGAAATAAAATTATAGCTGGTATTTTGTCTAGAGCATTTAACGCAGTTCCGCCTATAATCTCACCCAATCCGCCACCTTTACCATTATTCCACCCATCTATAGTTGATACTCTTGATACAAATGCCACATGCATTAAGGCTGCAAAGGCTAAAATAAGACCACTCATACTTAGTATTTTAGATAGAGGCAAACTATTATCTTCTGCTTTAAACTTATGAAACCCCCAGAATAATAACGCCAAGGAAGATATATAAGCAGCAATACCAAGTACGCTAAAAACTATTCCAAACAAACCAACAGGAAGACTTCCTCCAGTACCGAAACTACCCAAAAGCAAGAAGATGGCTAGAACTATCATAACCACAGCAGCTGCCTGTCTTAAAAATAGATTAGGCTCTTTTGCGGCTTCTACTGTTTTTTTAGTAGTCTTACGAGCAGAAGACTTTCTCTTAGTTGTGCGTTTTTTTCTTTTTGCCATAACAGTTACGATTATACACGTTTAAAGGTGTGATGAGCTAATGTTGTTATTTTAACATAATTGCTTATGCTTTGTCAACTTCCTCGGAATGATTAAGTATAATTCTACTCACTTGAACATTTAATGCGGTGAGCAGTTGTCCTTGAGTTTCACCCACTGAGCTAAGCTCAACCTCGTTACAAAGTGGGCATGTATACTCTAAGTCTCTTGTGATTACTTCATTATCTTCTATCCAAAGCATTAACTTTGTTTTGTAAGAAGGAATCCGTACCTCATTTCCTGACTCTGAACAAGATAATTTTATTACTGACATAATATTAACTTGATTATAAACCTATTAAATCAATTTACGAAGTGTTAAAAACCCATACTTCTGATCGTTATACATTACTTACACTGGCTTATATTTTTAACCTTATACTGTTTAGTCTACTCGGGCGTCTTGTCCTAGTAATTGTTGCCTCATACTAGCAAATCTATCCTGCTGTTCTTTAGCAATCTGCTCAGGTGATTTTTCTACTTTATCTTTTTTATTAGCGTTCGACTTACTATTAGTACCGCCGCCTCTATTACCAATAATATTTACCACCGGTATAACAATTGGACTTCTCTGAGTCTGCTCATATAAGAAATGGGTAACGTAATCCTTTAGTTCAACCTTAAACCTATCTAGATCTACCCTCTTGTATCTCTGTACAACTGCTCGTTTTAGCTCAGTTCTAAATAAATTCATCAACTCTTCGCTGTCGCGCATATATATAAACCCTCTGCTTATAATATCTGGGCTAGTCAGTAGCTGTCCTGTCTTCTTGTCCATAGTCAATATAACCACTACTAAGCCATCTTCACTAAGAATCAACCTGTCTTTTACAACTACGCTACTAACTGTTGCACCGGTTTGGTCAACTAGTGTCGTGCCCGTTGACACTTCTCCTGTAATCTCCATCTTGTTATCTGTTATTGAGATGACTTGGCCATTCTCGGCATTCAGAGTGTTTTTCCTTGGTATTCCTTCTTCTATAGCTATGTCTATGTGACGTTTCTTGCTAGTATAGCTGCCATAGATTGGAATGAAATACTTCGGCTGCAACATATTAATCATATCCCTATATTCTTCAACGCTGGCATGACCTGATACATGTAGCGGGCCGCATCCATCCAGCTCTCTGGTTTGATGCCGAAAAACATGCACACCCATTCTGAACAAATCATCCACCATGTTAGCAACTTTTGCATCATTTCCTGATTCAGGGATTGGGGTACTACTCAGTACGACCGTGTCTTGAGCTTTAAGCTTCACATGCTTATGCTGGCCAGCCGCCATACGTTGAAGAGCTGAATTAGGCTCTCCCTGAGATCCAGTACACATAACAACTACATCTGTGTCTTTAGCGTGAGGCACTTTATCAATTGATATGAATGTACCCTTAGGTATTTTCATGAAGCCATTTCGCACAGCCATTTCAAGTGTGCTCATCATGCTCCGACCATCAAGTGCTATTTTTCTATTATGCTTAACTGCGGCATTAACTATCATTTGTACACGGTTGACGTTAGTCGAAAACAAAGCTACAAACATTCTGCCTGGAGCATTTTCCATAATGTCTACAAAACTCTGCTCAATGGTACTCTCACTAGGTGTTCGCCCTGGTCGTTCAGTAGTTGTACTCTCAGACAACAATGCCAGAACACCTTCCTTTCCAAGCTCATTTAGACGTTCAGTATCTGTCTTTTCATGATCTAGCGGGTTAGGATCAAGCCTAAAATCACCAGTATTTACAACCTTTCCAACAGGAGTGTCTACAACAATACATGTGCTACCAGGAATTGAGTGAGTTATGCCAACAAGTTCGACAAAAAACACGCCTACCTTCAATTTTTCGTGAGTGTGTTCGTTCATGATCACTGTGTCTAGCTTGAAGCCCTCAGGCATTGGCAAACCAAAGTTGTTAAATATTTCTTCAACTCTACCGATCGTAAATCTACTACCGTATATAGGTGCTGGAATCTTCGGCACAATGTGTGGTAAACCACCAATGTGATCTAAGTGACCATGCGTAATCACATAGCCTTTTATCTTATGCTTTATGCTTTCTAGGTAGTTAATATCACAGATACCATAATTAATACCGGGCAGGTCTACACCTAGATCATTACCACAATCCAGAATAAGTGCATCATTTGCGTACTCTAGCAAAATCATGTTCTTGGACCCACCGCCGTCCATTCCACCAATACCAACTATTTTTAGACGTGAACTATCATCAATATGGTTTGCTCTTTTTTTAGTTTGCTCAGCTTGCTTATACTGATCAATAATCCGGTTAGCATCATCGTGGTTTCTTCTCTGGGCTCTAATTGCCTCACCTCTAGACACAGTTCTCGCTTGAACGGTTGTTTTAGGCCGAGACTTAGACGCACTAAGCCCCGAACTTTTGTTATTTTGTTTATTGTTGGAGCGTTTAGGATTATTTGAATCATTCGCTCCTTTTTTTTGTTTATTCATTTTATTCTCCTTGAATATTATTTTTCATTATTTAATTAATTTTCTTACTACTTGAAAGTCCTCTACCAACGTCTGCCTTAAACCGCCGTTATACAGCGCAGCGGCTGGATGATATAGAGGCAAAATTGTAAACTTTAGCTCTACCAGCTTGCCGGTAATTTTATCGGTATAATTTTCCCTAATGTTTCTTGGACTTCCATGATCGGCACTTATGCGTAAGCTTGGTAAAAAAGCTTGCCCACTATGACGACCAAGGGTTACCACAACCTTTGGCTTAATAATTTCTATTTGTTTTAACAGGTATGGCCAGAATTGCTTTTTTTCTTCGGGCAAAGGGTCACGGTTATTTGGAGGGCGGTATTTAACAATATTCGTTATGTATACATCTTCCCTCTTCAAATTGGCAGAATCTAACATTTCATTTAAAAATTTACCTGCAGCCCCGACAAAAGGCTCACCCTGTAAATCTTCGTTTTTACCTGGTGCTTCGCCTATAAAAACTACTTTTGAATCTTCAAAACCACTACCGAATACCATCTGGGTTGCTCCATTTGCCAGTTCAGGACAAATATTATTTTTTAGAATTAGACTTTTTAGATCTTCTAGCTTTTGTTGGTTTGTCATTAATAACACACTTTTTAACTGTATCTATTGAGTGATGCAAGAAGTAGTAGAAAGTCACAAATGCCAATATATAAGCAAATATGCTGCCTCTTTCTATGGCTAGGCTTATAAGAGCGTAAGAAACGACTAAAAAAACTGCGCTTAGCAACATTGGTCTTGTCCAAGCTGGTTGAATTTGTTGTTTCTTGCTAGCCATAATATTGACCTACTTATTCTCTCTAGCTGCTGCTTTCATACTTAATTGTAGCCTACCTCTATCATCAATTGCTACAAGTTTTACTGTGACTTTATCACCTTCTTTTAGCAAATCACTGGGTTTGCTCACACGCTCTTCACTCATCTCACTTACGTGCACAAGACCATCCTTACCTGGCAATATTTGTACAAATACACCAAAGTCCATAACACTAACCACAGGCTTGTCTTTATATATTACACCTACTTCTGGGTCGTCTGTAATGCCTTTTATCCACTGTTTAGCTGCATCAATTTTAGCTTTATCTGGACTTGCAACCATAACAGTGCCATCATCTTTAATATCAATTTCTGTACCCGTTTCGGCGGTAATTTTCTGGATCATTTCTCCACCCTTACCTATAATCTCTCTGATTTTATCTGGGTGAACCTTAATTGACTCAACTCTAGGTGCATACGGACTCATCTCTGAATTAGGCTGGCTGATAACTTCTAGCATATGTTGTAGTATTTCTTGTCTGCCAGCTTTTCCTTGCTCTAGAGCAAGAGCTAATATATCTGTCGGAAGCCCATGAACTTTCATGTCCATTTGAAGTGCTGTTATACCTTTTTCTGTACCAGTAACCTTAAAGTCCATATCTCCCGCAAAATCTTCTGCATCAGCTATGTCGCTAAGAATATACGGCTTGTCGCCATCTAGCATCAATCCCATAGCAATGCCTGAGACTGGTCGTTTTAGTGGAACACCTGCGTCCATTAAAGCCAGACAGCTTGAACAAGTCGCTGCCATAGATGTTGACCCATTCTGACTCATGATTTCGGTTACACTTCTTATCGCATATGGAAAATCTGCTTCAGCAGGTAACATTGGATAAATTGCACGCTCAGCCAAATAACCATGACCTATCTCTCTTCTGCCTGGCCCCATCAACCGTTTGACCTCGCCTAATGTCCATCCTGGAGCATTATAGTGATGCATGTAGCGACGCTCAGTATCACGCTCCATTGTGTCAACTATTTGTGAATAACTTAGCGGTGCTAAAGTAACAATGTTCATAGCCTGTGTTACTCCTCTAGTAAATATGCTTGAACCATGGGCTCTCGGTAGAAATCCTACGTCACTAGAAAGTGGTCTAATTTCTGTCATTTTACGTCCATCAGGTCTAACTTGCTCTTCTACGATACCTTTTCTGGCATCCGTATGTAGAGCCATATATAGAGCCTCTGAATATTGGTGTTTCACTTCGTGATATTCTTCTTCTCCGATTTCAGATTCGAAATGCTCATGCATTTCTTCTCTGATTTCATCAATCATGGCATTACGCTCTGGGTAATCTTTGCGCAATTTTTTACCTAGTTTTCCGTCTGCCCATTTGGCAACAGATTCCATTATTTCTTCGTCTGGCTTCACTAAATCATATTCGACAGGTGTTACGCCGACTTTTTCGACCAATTCCTTTTGCAAGGCAATTGCGGGTTGCATTGCTTCTTGAGCCCAAGCTATTGCATCAACCACTTCTTTTTCAGAAACTTCATTAGCTCCAGCCTCAACCATCATTACGCCACTCTCTGTACCGGCAACAACTAGATCTAATTTGCTCTCTTCGTATTCACTAGTGCTCATGAATGCCTTGTAGTTACCATCTTTATCAATGCCGACTCTAAGCCCAGCAACTGGACCCTCAAATGGTGAGCCTGTGAGGCTAAGAGCAGTGCTTACAGCTATCATGGCTAGCATATCTGGTCTAAAGGCTGGATCCATGCTCAAAACACTGGCAATACCTTGTACTTCGTGACGGTAACCTTTTGGCCATAGCGGACGAATAGGTCTATCGATGATTCGACCTATCAAAATAGCTTCTTCGCTTGGTCGCCCTTCTCGCTTGATAAATCGGCTACCGCTAATCTTACCAGCTGCATACATCTTCTCTTCGTAATCAATACTCAGCGGGAAGTAATCCATTTGAACTGGTTTTTTACCAACCATGGCTGTTCCCATAACTACAGTGTCTCCATAGCTAACCAAAACAGAGGCTGAACTACGGAACCCAACTCTATTAATTTCAAATTTTAAAGTTTTCCCGCATAGCTCGGTTGAGACACTTAATACATCTTTACCGAACGGGTTTATTATTTGTGACATTTGTTTCCTTTTCTACTTTAGTAGAGCCTTCAGTAACAGGGTTCGGATTGCAAAAACATGCAAGCCTAGACTCTACTACTGACAAAAGCTCAGTTATTTTCTTCCATCCCACGTATTTTTATACTAAAATGCGCGCGTTTAAAGAAATTAATTCTCTAAAATCATATTTAAATATGATTTAAATATGATTTATCTTCTTAGGCCAAGTTTTTTAATGAGCGCAAGATACGCAGCACTGTCTTTTTCTGCTAGATATTTGAGCAATTTCTTACGCTTGCCTACCATAACCAACAGACCTCGACGGGCCATATGATCTTTTTTATTAACCTTTAAGTGTTCAGTTAGCTCATTGATTTTTTTAGTCAATGCGGTAATTTGAACCTCTGGAGATCCAGTATCCTCTTTAACAACCTTTTTAGCACTTTTAGCAGCGCTTTTACCTTTAGTTTCTGTCATCGTTAGAACAGATTGTAGCATGTTATAAGCTATAATGCAACAAGTTATCTCTGATAACGTCTGCGTCTAGGCCTTTAACTTCTAAAGAATCTTCTATTTTGTATTTTCCAACAGTAGTTCTTCTGAGTTTACTTAGATAGCCACCCACCCCCAGCTCCTTGCCGATATCTTCAGCTAACGACCTTATGTACGTCCCTTTACTGACATTGCAGTCTATTTTTAAAAGAGGCCAATTATATTCTTTTATTTCAAGACTATGTATAGTAACTTTCCTTGGTTCCAGCTTGATATCCTTGCCTTCTCTTGCTAATTTGTAGGCTCTTTTGCCATTTACTTTAATGGCGCTATGTTTAGGAGGTACTTGCTCTATTTCTCCTCTAAAGTTTTCTAATACAACATTTACTGCTTGAGTGCTTACTGGGTTACTGTCCTTATTAGCCAATATTTTACCGTCAGAATCACCAGTAGTACTTGTTGCGCCAAGAGTTATTTCAGCTTTGTAATTTTTATCGTGACCTATGAGCTCAGGCACTAACTTTGTGTATTTACCAATGCAAATCACCAATAAGCCAGTTGCTTCAGGGTCTAATGTACCTGTATGACCAACTTTAACCTGTTTAGGCTTTTTACGTTCATATCTAGCTATAATTGACCTGATGTAATTCACTACATCAAAGCTAGTCCAGCCCTTTGGCTTATCAATTAATAAAATTCCATCCATGCTAACAGTTTATATGAAGTATATCTACTTATTAAAAACTAGTGGTTATTTAATGATCTTTTGAGTTCAAAAACGGATTGCTCTTTTTCCCATCAGCTTCAAAAAACTGAGGTTGCGTATGAGCCTGAGGCATAATTGGTGGCGGTACTGCTGGTGCCGAATCAGGATTTATGACTACAGGAGGTGGCTGTAAGTGATCTTCGTCTTCTTTTTTCTTTTTGTCTTCCTTTGAATGAGCTGGCTCTTCAGGTTTAGGCTCGGGA
>JAUIKH010000029.1 GCA_030430915.1 bacterium
CTTGCTCTTCTTTGGCTTTAATTGAAAGTGTTAATGCACGGGCCTTACGGTCAACACCGATAAACCGAGCTTCAATCGCTTCACCTTCTTTAAGTACTGTGCGAAGGTCTTCAATTTTATCTCTAGCAGTCATAGCTAGAACTGGCATTTCTTTGCCTTGCTCTCTGATATACTCAATTAGATCAAAACCCGATTTTCCTGGTAAATTTATATCTACTACAGCTATATCAAAATATTTCTCATCTACTTCATCAATAGCATCCTCTGTGGAGGCAACTGCAGTAACATCAAGTCCTTTATTTGATAGGAAATCTTTAAGAGTATTTCTCATATCAGAATTGTCTTCTACGATAAGTAATTTTTTGCTCATACGTGTATTCTACAGCAGAATGTGTTTACAAAGTGTATAGAAAGCTATTTAGTGATTTTTGTACCTGATAAACTGTTTGCCAGGCTAAATAGTGCGTTTCTACCGAATCCGCTCCCTATGATTACTTCGTCTACACCACCCTTTAATGCTATTTTAGATGAAATAAGTTTAGACTCCATACCACCATTACTGATACCGGAATCATCGACCAGTTTATCCGAATATTTGTCTATTTCATCTACTGTAAGATTTGATATGACTGAGTTTTTATCTTCAATATCTTCTAACACTCCTGGCATATTTGTTAGATATATTAACTTTGTTTTTTGATAAGTTTCTTTTGCTGATTTACTAATATTTTCTGCAAGCATTGCAGCCAAGGGATCGTTATCAGCAAATCTTTTAAATTCTTTACCTTTTCTTTTTATCTTAATTTCAAGTTCTTCCGTAGAACGAGCGTCTCCTTCGTTAAACTTAGGTAATATACTCATACTAATTGCCTTAAAAATGACACTAGATAGATTTTTCCAATGCTCTTCAGTTGCTAGATCATTGTGAGTCGGTAAGTCTGAAGCAACTGGTACACCTACAGAATCACTCCAAACTTTAGTTAGAAGTGGGTCACCAATCATAGCTATTACTTGTTTTTTTCTTATATCACTGTCTACTTCAGCTCTAGATAAAACATTACCTCTTAAATTCATTTTTTCAATTCCAGCAGTGACCGCACCAGAACTAACAAGTACTACATCTGATATTGAATTTGGACCAAAACCCAATTGATAAATATCATGTCCTATATCTGTAATATTTTCAAAATCTAGTTTAGTTCTATTATGATTTGATACGACGGCCGTTCCAGCTTTAACAACTACTAGTTCACTTTTATTCATTATTTAAACCTATATATAACGGATATTATACACTACTAGAGTAGATTTTTAAAGTTTAGTCAAGTTTTTATAGTAATTAATTTTGTTATAATAAACATAAACGATACAGGAGTATTATATGCCTAATAAAAGTAAAAATAAAAAATTAAACCCTAATGCTTCAGTTCTGCTAGCAGTTATTATTTCCTGTTTGCTAGCTTTTCCAGTGGGTTATTTACTCGGTGAATCTGCAGAAGATAAGAGCACTATTCCTGAAACAGCAATACAAAAAGAAGATATGTCAGAACATTCTCATGATGGAAAGTCAGAAAACAACCAGAGTCATTTGCATTCAATTTTTGAAATACCTGAAGGTTCTCCGGTACCAGAGATTGAAAATTTAAAAATAACAAAGGACATTAAATCAGGTTGGAATTTAAGTTTTGGAACTAAAAATTTCACTTTTTCTCCAGAAAGAGCTAGTGGTGAACACATATATGGTGAAGGTCATGCTCATTTGTATATAGATGAAGAGAAAATTACTAGACTATATTCTAACAACTACTATCTAGGTGACCTAGAAGAAGGAGAACACACAATAAAAATCACACTAAACACTAACGATCATAAAGACTATACATATAACGGCGAGGTCATTTCTGCTTCACAGACTGTAACTGATATGCACCACAACTAAGTAAAAAGATAGCTATTGAGATACAGCAAAATGGACTATATAATTTAACCCGGATGACTAAAAAAGAAGAATCTAAAACAATTGCACTGTTAGTATCGCTACCAGTAGTTTTTGCGCTAACAACTATATTTATTACCTATAGGAACATAAATATTTTTCTTGTTAGCGGGCTGATTCTAGTAATCCTTGAATTTATTTTTTGGGCGAAACTTACCAAAAAGATGCCAAACATTAAGCAAAAGCTCGCCTATTTGATGCCCATGATATTAATTCTTGTAGGTTCAATTGGGATCAGTGCTTCAACGACTCTAACGAGAGAAAAAATCGAACTAATTAAAGATCCTGAGCGTGTTTCTTCATGCTCAATAAACCCGGTTGTAGCTTGTTCACCCGTCATCAATTCGCAAGAAGCTAGCGCATTTGGTAGTTTACCTAATCCTTTGATAGGAATATTCAGTTTTGGCGCGTTCTTGGTTGCCGGTATGAGCATACTTGCTGGTGGTAAGTTTGCCAGCTGGTGGTGGAAATTTTTATGGCTTGGTAGTGCGCTTGGTTTAGCATTTAGTTTATGGCTAGCTTATCAAACGATTTATGACATTGGAGCTTTGTGTATTTATTGCATGGTTGTTTGGTCAATAACAATTCCGACATTCTTTTATGTAAGTTTGTACAATTTTGAGCAAAAGCATTTTAAAATACCTAATAAATACCTAGATATCTTTGAAAAAAATCATATGGTGCCAACAATACTAGTGTATTCAGCACTAATTATAATGATTTATTTTAGATTTTCAGATTACTGGAATACCCTGATATAGATACAGTTCAGGAATTCTTTAACTTTCGTGCTTGAATCGCTCGCCAGTATATAAACGTTGCACCTCCAATAAATAGCTGTGGTACAAAAGTTGCAAATCGCCAAATCAAAGTCGCTGCTAAAGCAATATCGTTTGGTACTCCGGCCTGCGTAAGGGAGCTCACAAGCAGCGCATCTACTGTGCCAACTCCTCCAGGAGTTATAGGTATAAATGTACCGAGTCTTGAAATTGCAAAAGCAGCTAGTGCTGAAGTAAACGATATGGAGCCAGGATCTAGTATTTGCAGCGCTACAAACAAAACTGAGAATTGCATTAACTGTTGTAAATAGTTTGTAGAAGCTAATAGCTTCCAACGATTAACTGTAGTATCGTATGCTGATTCTCTAAAATCCATAACGCTTTTTTTTAATGAAGCAGGTCTTTTCATTTTAAAAATAGAAGCTATTTTAGCAATAATCTTATCCATATACTGTCCGATTTTTTCTGCTAATTTTTTACTTTTAAAAACTACTATGAATAAACCTAACGATAAGACAGCAACTCCCACACCTACTAAGGCTGCTATTGCTGACTGGCTATCTAATTGATTCATAATGACTAGCCCAAGTGCTGCAATACCGGGCAAGCTAATGGTAGCCAACATATTCCATGCTCCTGTTAGTGCAATGGCTGAAGTTGAAGCACTAGCTTTAAATCCATAACTAGAAAGCATGGCATATTGCACTCCGAAACCAATCGCCCCCCCGCCTGGCACAGAATTGGATATTAAAAATGAGGTTTGGCGCAAAACAAAACCTGACGAGTATTTAAGCCTAGGCAGGGCTGCCATATATGGGAAAACATAGACTAGAATGTTAGCCAAAGTAAATATAGTAAGAACTGCTATTTGAAACTTGGTCATAGCTTTTATACTCTCAAATGCTTGATCATAGTTACCCAGACTGGGAAGCACAAAAGCAAAAATAATAACTAAAGCAATGATCGCTATGATTGTAGAAATTATTTGTTTCTTTTTTGAGCCACCATTATTATTTGATTTCATTTGTATAGAATATCACCAAACTTGCTAAACTAGCTATATGCCCGACTATATACTCCAAATAATACTAGTGCTGTATTTGATGGTTTTTTATAATCTTATTGCCCATAAAGTACTCCACGACAAGCATCAGCTGGCTTTTTCCGTGTTTATGTCAGCGGTAATTATTGTGGTTGGGCTCAGATATCTTAATTTAAGTTTTGAAGATCTTGGTTTTAATAACTTTTTATACGGTTTTTTGATTGGAGGTTTATTTTCGATAATTCTGGCTTTACTAATAACGTTAGGATCAAATATTAAATTTACAAAATCTTTTTTTGAAGATTCTCGCGTTTTAGGAGTGAAACCAAAAAGGATGCTAAAAAAAACACTGATAGACATCCCTATCACTACGGTATTTTTTGAAGAGATTCTATTTCGTGGCTTGCTTTTGGGCTATTTTTTGACAAAAACTGGTACGCTTAACGCCGTAATGTTTTCTTCTTTATTGTTTGGTATTTGGCACATTTTGCCAGCTCTAAATTACGCAAAGACTAACTCTAAAGCTAAAGGATTGCCAATATTAACTGTAATGGGGACTGTAGCATTTACCTCATTAGCTGGTTTATTTTTTAGTTTTCTAAGAGTTATTAGCGGAAGTATTATAGCACCAATGATGATTCACTATGTTTCTAATTCAGGCAGTTATACAGCTAGCTGGTTATTATTCAACAAACCTAAAAAATAACTTACCAATATCGGCTAATTATTGGGATGTAGATGTATTTCTTGTTATTTTCAATTGTTTTAATTAGCTGTGCGCCTACCAATAGAATTTGTGCCTCGTAGTATATCCATACTAAAACCAGGAACACTCCCCCAACAGCCCCAGATATTGATTGGCTACCGAAAACAGACAGGTATTGGCTAAGCAACCAAGTACCTACTACAATTAAAACTGAAGTCACAGCTGAACCCAAAATCAAGACCCCCCAAGACAGTTTTTTATTTATTAGAGTTTTAAAAATCAAAGCCAAAATTAGTATTCCAATAGCCCAAGACCCAAAAGAAAAAATTAAATCTGCAAAATCCTCAACTAATGCTAGTTCGCCTGGAATTATGTATTTTGCTAAAGTTGCAATGGAGTTTACTAATAGAGCCCCCAACAAAAGTGTGCTTGCTAGCAAAACTATAACGTAAGCTAATAAATACTTTTTTATTATTTTTTTCCAGCCTTTTCTGACTGGATTATGCCAGATTGTATCAAGTGCATCTTGAAGCGCTAAAAATATGAAAGATGATGAAATTATAAGAGAAATAAATCCAATAATCCCAATGTTACCGTAGTTATAATTTTCTCTAATCTGACTTATACTTTTAGATAAGTTGCTAGATTCTGCTGCAGCAGTACTCCCAAAATATGTATTAATTGCTCCACTAATAAAGCTTTCTACATCTTGTGACGTAAAAACAAATGTTGCTAAGCCAAACATTAAAACTATAACTGGAATTATTGCAAACATACCATAATAAGCTAGCCCCGCACCCAACCTTAAAGTTCTATCATTTCTCCAGTTTTTATAGGTTTCTGTTATAAGTCTAAATAATAGTACCTTTTCAATTTCAGATTTTCTACTCTTAGTCTTGTTCATTTATACATCTTACCTTACTACACGAAAAAATCGGGTGCATAAAGCTTATATTAAGTTATAATTAGAAATGAAAAAAGTATGAAAGTATGAAAAAAGATAGAATTGTAACATTAACAGATATTGTATTCTTGATAATTTTATCGATAACTTTGTTATTGGTCCTAAATATAGATAATTTATTCAGGATTATTTCTGGAGATGCTAATGAGGCTTATGTTTACGTTCACGAAAATGTCTCTGGTTTCACTGAAAAAGCTGGAGATTTTATAAGCAGCGCACTGTTAACACCAGATGTTGCAACTTTTATACTCTGGGGAATCATAGGTTTTATAGCATATGTTTTGGTTGGATTATTCTTGGGCACAGGTCAAGATATAGGCCAAGAAATATCCGTGTCCAAAAGGTACATGCACCCTAGAGATTTCAATAAAGGTAGTTTTTGGAAAGATTTCCTTATTCATTCAGCTATAGTGCTAGTTTTTGTTGTCGTCTCGATTACCTGGACAATTTGGTTCTTAAATAAATTTATACCCTTGTCTTCTTCTTCTTTGTATCTAGCTACTGAAGGATTTTTCAGTCCGCTCGCTACTGTTGGCTATCTGGGATTAGCGTTTATTAGCATCTTCACAGGTTTGTTAGGATTTCTAGTTATAGCCAGAATTATGAAAGTTATCAAAACAAATTTCATTAACTAGATAATCTCGTTAGTGATATTCGGGATTTTCATGTTTGGCATTTGCAACATCTTCCCAGCCGTCAGTTGTATTGCCAATTGCATCTATACCATTATTGCTTTTTAGCATCTTGGCCATATGCATTAAGTTCCAAGCCATAAACGTTGCATTTCTATTTGTGAAATCATTATCAAATCCGGCCCGTACATCTGAATTTTCTAGCTTATCTCCATAACTTGGGCCAGGACCAGCCTCGCCTATCCAGCCACAATCTGCCTGAGGAGGAATAGTGTAGCCAATATGCTGGAGTGCATACAAAATATCCATGGCACAATGTTTAACACCGTCTTCATTGCCTGTAACTATGCATCCACCTGTCTTTCCATAATACGCATATTGGTCTTTACTATTTTTGTCTCCACTAAATGCGTACATTCTTTCAATAACTTGAGTTGCCACGCTAGACTTCTGTCCAAGCCAAATTGGGGTTCCAATAACAAGTATGTCTGCATCAAGAATTTTTTTCTGAACCTCTGGCCAATCATCTTCTAGCCCAGAATCTTTGCCGTCTTTAATCATCCCAAAAGCTATCTTTTTATCTAGTGGATATACATGTTCTATCTCAATTTTTTGGCTTCTCATTATATTTGCTACTTTATCGATAAGTAGCTGCGTATGTGATTCAGATTTACTATTCTTTAGAGAACAATTGATAAATACTGCTTTTATATCTGAAAAGTCTGACTGATCTTTCATTATTTAGCTCCTATTTATAAGTTTATTGTAGCACCTGCAATTAAGCTCTTATAAAATCTACTGGAGTATTAATGACTTTAATATTTACTGGTGTATTCTCAAGTGTATCGCCATCCAAACTAACTTTTTCTATTTTTTCTGTAGAAATAGTAGCTTCAGTAGCTTTAATACGCTTTAAATACTTTTGATTTCTGCCGAACGTTAAAACAAATATTAGAAAAGCTAACAATGCAGAAATCCTAGTATGAGACAGCCCGTATGTAACAATTTCAAAATAGGGCTCTTTGGAGTGCACATCAGGCACAAGTTTGAGCTTCTCTTCAATGCTGTGATTAATTACTAGCAGCTCGGAAGTTGAATATGAATGCTTCTCCCCATTGGCTTCAATAGTTATTTTTATGGGGTCTATTTCAAATAACAATCTTATAACTCCCCATACATATGCAAGTTTTCCAAATCTCTTTTTATTAATATCTGTAACCTTATCAAACATATGTGATGTAACGCCAATATCTACAGCTATCAAAAAAACGCGGTTATTTGCCTCGCACAAATGTCTTGTTTCTTTAACTCCACTAGTTGCCACTCTGAATGCCTTGGCTAAGGTTTTCAAGCCTAATGATTTTGCATAATAATTAGCAGTCCCCAATGGAATTACTGCTAATTCTATAGGGTTTTTACTCCTGCAAATTAGGTGCGCGGCTGTAGCAACACTTCCGTCACCTCCTGCTATAACTAGTCTCTTTAGATTTTTATTTTGTAGTTGCTGCCTAATAGTAAAATCTAGATCGACACCGCTGCAAAAAATGGGCTTGAGACGGTTCTTTTTAGCTAGATCTTTAATGATATCTTTCTTAGTAGCTACAAGTCTGGCATCTTGATTTATTATCAAGCAGATTTCATCTTTATTTAATCTCATAATATCTAAATCTGGATTATCTTATTGGCAAGTGCGAAGTAAATCAACATATAGATCATACCTTCCCACATATGTATGCGCTTAGAAATACTGCCCGCCATTAACATAAGCACCGAAAGTGAAAGACCAACTATAAACCATACTACTAAGTTTTGGTCTACAAATTGAGGTGTTATTGTACTTGTAACTCCTGCTATCAGAAGTATATTAAACATACTTGACCCAATAACATTGCCAACTACTAGGTCGCCTTGTCCTTTTTTTAGAGCCTTAATCGATACTGCAAGCTCAGGCAAAGATGTACCTATTGCAAGTGCAAAAAAGCTCAACACTCCAACACTCACATTAACGCTCTCTACAATTCTCAGCAGACTGTCTACCGCCACTTTGGAAGAAAATCCTAAGAGAATTATTGACGAAATTAATACAATAATAGTAAAAGGTCCAATAAGATTTTTATGATGTTCAACTTTACTTGTGGAGCCTTTAGATATTGCAGCAATTAACTTTATCAAGCCTTTGTGGTGCTCTTTATCTTCTTTATACAGCAAGGAGTAGAGCATATATCCTACGAAACCAAGCAACAACAAGACTCCATCTTCTCTACCTAAACTACCATCAACTATTAATAAACAAAAGAATGCGGTCACACCAACTAACAGCGGAATATCTAGGTCTATTAGATTTTTATCAAACTTTATTGTACCTAAGATTATTGTTGAAACTCCGAGAATTAGTAAGATGTTGGCTATATTAGAACCAGAAACATTGGCAATTGTCACGGTATTAACGTGATCAGAAACAGCCGCCAAAGAGGTGGCAAGCTCTGGTAAGCTAGTACCAAATCCAACCAAAATAACTCCTAATATAAATGGTGGAAGCCTTAGCGAAACACCAACTTTTTCAGCAGCGCCTAAAAACCAATCCGCACCTTTTACTACACCAGTAATAGCTACTACTAGTAAAACAATATCTAAAATCATCTAGTCCATTGTACTATAGCTAATAGTTTTGTTAGATAGTTTTATTGCTTGAAACGTAAGTCTGCAAAGAAATGCTTCAGCTCAAATCTCCATTCATATGCTATGTAGCCGACTGTTGCCATAATTAGCCCAA
>JAUIKH010000030.1 GCA_030430915.1 bacterium
GCTTATTAGGTGTTCCTGAATTAGACGTAACAGGTTCGGCATTTTTTTCTATTTCGTTAGCATTAGTTGGTATATTTTTTGCAGGTATTACTGCTATAACCGTGCAATTAAGTGACTATAGCAGGGGTTCAAATTTGATGGCTTTTTCTGTCTTAGGTGCGTCTTTTGCAATTCGTGCTGTAGGTGATGCCATTGGCAGTATTAACCCGGATGGGTTAGGTGTGACCGCTAGTTGGGTCAGCTGGCTATCACCATTAGGATGGGCTAATCAAGTTTTACCATATTACGATAACAGAATTTTTCCTTTAGTTCTCCTGGTTATTGGTTTTGCTGTTTCCTGTTTAGTCGGTTATTTTTTATTAAATCATAGAGATATAGGATCCAGTATTATCCAAGCCAAGCCTGGACCTCCTAGAGCTAAAAAAAGTCTATTACGCTCAGGCGGGTTAGCTAAAAGACTGCAAACTCCTAGCGCAGCTGCTTGGATAGTAGGTGCAATTCTCATGGGTGGCTTAATGGGATCAGTAATTGACAGCTTTCGGTCAACTTTTGAAGAAAGTGACTTACTTAATGAATTCCTTGGTGCCAGTGAAACAGGCAATTTTACACAGATAATGGTAGCTTCTATGTTCGGAATTTTGGGAGTAATTTTTGCCGGTTATGTAGTGTCAGGTTTAACTAAAGTTCAGAATGAAGAGTCGTATGGAAGACTGGAATATCTATTATCAACACCGCTAGGCCGTCTTAAATGGCTGTTTGGTCATGTTAAAAATATACTGTTAGGCATTCTCTTAACATTAGTTTCTTTGGGGTTATTTGGAGCTATAGGATATTACGTAGCAGCTGACAATCCAGAAGTAAGTTTTGGTAGTGTGTTGGCTGCTGGATTATCAAGCCTTCCTGCCATGATTTTGTTTATGTCTATCATTTTGTGTGTCTATACATTATGGGGAAAATCAGTGAAAGTTATGGCTTGGTCATTTTATGCTTACTGTGTTTTAATCACTTCTTTTGCTCCAATTTTTAAATGGCCTGAATGGACAACTAACCTATCGCCTTTTTCACATACACCTTTAATACCAGGCACAAATTTAGACTACACGCCTCTATTTGTAATGACAGGACTGGCAATAATCTTTTTTATTGCAGCTGCAGTATTCTTTAGAAAAAGAGATATAATTCTAAAGTAAGCTAACTACATTATCAGATTCGCTTATGTTTTCTTATTTAATGTTTTTAGGGTAAACTTTGATTAAGTAGACACATATATGAAGCAGCTTATAAAACTGGACGGATCACAAAAGAAGAAACTATATATTATTTCTTATATCGCACTTGCCATTGGAATCTACTTCCTCCGTAGTTACTTAATGCTAATAATTTTATCAGCAATAATGTCAGTTCTTTTTGGGCCAGTTTATTCTTGGTACTTAAAGAAAGGTAAAAGCCCAAGCAAATCCAGTGTCTACACATTAACCATATCTATTTTTGCCATAATTATACCGATTACGATAATTATATCCCTAACTGTTGCGCAGATAAACTCAATTGTTAGCTCACTGTCTACTGATAGTTATTCAGTTAATCTGACTGACGTTGCAAATCAATTTGTTGATTGGGTAAACTCTACTTTAGCTAGGTTCGGGCAAGAACAGTCTTTTTCAATTGAAAAGTTAAATAATTACTTAATAGATGCGGCACAAGTATTTGCACAACAGCTAGTTACTGCCCTAGTCGACAGTTTCAGTGGAATATTCAATATGATAACTGCAGCAATTATATACATATATGTATTCCTATCTATGCTCGTTAATAGAGATAAAATTCTATCAACCATCAAGAAATTTAACCCCTTGGGAGATGAAATTTCAGATATTTACTTCGAAAGAGTAAGTGCTATGACAAAAGCAACTGTTAGGGGACAATTTATTATTGCCTTTATGCAAGGTGGGTGGAGTGCACTAATACTTGCGCTTGTAGGTAATGAACAATTCTTCTTTTTCTTTTTAGTACTCTTAACATTTATGTCGCTAATCCCTATGGGAGCTGGAATAATAACCATACCTCTTGGAGCTATTATGATACTGACAGGAAATATATCAGAAGGAATAATTGTAATAGCAAATCACTTAATAATTGTAACTAACATTGACAATGTAATGAGGCCAAAACTGGTTCCTAAAAACTCCAGACTTGATCCCGCCTTAATGATACTTGCAGTATTCTCAGGTATGGCGCTTTGGGGATTTATTGGTATCGTACTTGGACCGATAGTAATGATATTAATTTTAACTACCGTTCAGATTTTTAATGAAGTTTTCTTCGAAGAAGAGTCAATAGATCGTTCAAAACCAGAGAAAAAAGTGTCACGTTTTAGTAAATTCAAAAATTCTACTAGTAGAATTAGCAAGTCTAAATGAGTTTATTTTTAAGAATAAAGCGTATATAATCTACTTATAAATAAGGGGGACATAAATGGCTAAATCAAAAAATAATGAAGTTAGTGGTTGGGTCGGTTGGGTAGGCTTTGCCTCACTCATGCTGTTTGTAGTAGGAATTCTACACATAATTTCAGGGTTTGTAGCACTATTTAAGGACGATGTGTTTTTAGCAAATCAAAATTTAATAATCACACTTGATTATAGTCAGTGGGGTTGGATTCACATTATTGGTGGACTAATTGCAATTTATGCATCTGGTTCTTTGGCTCAAGGTAAAATATTCGGAAGGACAATAGCTGTCCTAATAGCATTAGGCAGTTTGTTTACCAACTTCGTATTCTTACCAGCATATCCTATCTGGTCAATAATTATGATAACTGTTAGCATACTTGTTCTATGGGCAGTTACAGTACACGGCAGTGAAGTTAAAAACCTAGAATAAACTTCTACAAACAAATATAAAAATAGCGTGGATAGAAAACCGCGCTATTTTTATATTCTAGTTAGACGTTGTCGGACTAGTTGCTTCAGAGTCTGAGCTTGGCGACTGATTTGTCTCGGGAATAGTATTATCTGGAGTTGAGTTATTTGAATCTTCTGATTTTTCTTGCGATGATTCTTCCTTTTGTTGTTGATTTTGATCAATATTCTGTTGTCTTTCATTCTGATTTTCTTGTATTGTGTTTGCTGCCTCGTTTGCAGAGTCGTTGACTTGATTATCTCTAACAAGATAGCCCGCAGTTCCTCCAATAATTATTGCAAGAATGAATATCAATACATACATAAGTGCATGGCTAGATTTAGTTGTTTCTTTTTGTTCCTGTGAATCCATAATTATCCCCTTTTATATTAATCTAATATTACCATTAAGCTTGAACAGTGGCCAGTTACCTCTGTTATACATAATACTTATGCTTGATAGCGGGTTCGCTGTACAGCGAAAGGACTCGCCCACATTCTGCGGACCCGAAACTTCATCTTAGAAAACAATTTTTCAAGAGAATGTTTCCTTGCGAAAGTCCCCCGAACTTTCTCACCTCCGACCTCTACGAGGACGCAGCTTGAGTCTGACTCAATACCATGAAAAAAGCCCATCTTTCGATGGACTCTTTTCGTGGTAGCGGGGGCAGGACTCGAACCTGCGACCTCGTGGTTATGAGCCACGCGAGCTGCCGCTGCTCCACCCCGCGTCAAAAATATATCGTTTACTACAAATATAATGGAGCTAAAATATAGTACCAGACAGAGGTAGAAATGTCAATATAACTATAGCACTTAAGAATTATTCCCGAAGAAGAAATCTATCCAAGCTTCAAAATTTTTCTGATACTGTGGCTTATTATCAACTTTACTTGGCTGCTCTTCCTGATCTATCGGGGTTTTAAGGGCTGCCAGCGCAGTTTCATCAGTTACAATATATACCGATTCACCAGGTGCTGCCTTACCGTTAACTTTACGTGCTTTTAGTTCAGCAAATTCTGGAGTCTTGTAATATTCATTCTGAATTTCTTTGTTCCTGTTTTCTAGCTCCAATATACGGTTTTCTTCTTCTAGTACTGCAATTTTTTGCAATAATGTGTAGTTTTGTTGAATAACCTTAGTGCCATTCCAAACAACACTTAACCCTATAATAGCCAGCAATACTAGGCCTAACATACGTTTATCATATAAGCCTTTATCAGAAAGGCTATTTTTTAAACGATTGAAGTTTTCTACTAAATTCATTGGTACTTTACATTTTACACTAATCAAACAAAAGCAGTTTGAATCAAAAATTAGTTAGATATAATTAGTGCAAATTTGGTGGGGGTACCTGGACTTGAACCAGGGACCAATCGGTTATGAGCCGACTGCTCTGACCACTGAGCTATACCCCCGCCAAAACTACACTAATTTTTAAGTTTGTATCTCAGTTATTATACTGAAAATACACTTAAATCGCCAGATTAATTTACTTTGGGGATATATATGTAGAATTTATTCCTTCATTTCTTAATGTTTGGTGGTATGAATCTAACGCTTCAAATTCACGTGAACCAATTCTATTGTTGTCAGCAAGGAATATTACTGCTGATGAAAGATCCATCAATGAGGCGACTTCGTACCCTTCTTCAATTAGCGGGTCAAACCCTCCTTCTTGCCTATCAAACTTAATAGCAACAGAAGTAGGAATCAAGCCTACATTTGTTAATACTTTTGCTCCTTCAATCTTGGACTTGCCGTTTGTTACGACATCATCACCAATGGCTACCAGTTCACCCTCTTGGTATGTGCCCTCTATTTTTTGATGATTCCCGTATTGTTTGTTTGGTTCATCTACGCGTTCCCACAGATAAGATATTCCTGCCTCATAAGCACCTACAGCAACTGGAGCAGTACCAGCCTGAGCTTTCCCGAACACATGATCAACAGGTTGCTCCAAACCCTGAAATACTTTACCGAAACCCTTGCATAGTGACCTAACAAAATCTCTCTGTCTTTCGATTGACATTGTACCTTCATTATCTAGCTCTCTACTGTACGAAAGGCTGATTCTATCATTGTAATAATACGGCGAGTTACGGCCAGATTTTAAGGTTATCCCTTCTTCAGGAAAACCCAACAGACCTCTATCAAACATTCCAACTGCTATATTCTCTTTTTCTTCTTGACCTATATCAAATGACATATTACCTCCATTTAGTTACTTACCTAACCCCTCTTTAATTTCCTGATTTACGGCTTGAGCTGCTTCGGGTTTTGTCAGCCCGTATCTTTCTGCCTGAGTAATTCCTCTACCTACTACCAGCATGTCTGCGCCTCGCTCAATGGCCTCTTTTACACCTGTGGTTCGTTTTTGATCATGGGCCTTTTCTGCATAACTGGGAGTTATACCAGGTGTAACTAGTAGCAGAGAATCCAGTCTGCTATGTGACTTTACAGCATCTACTTCTTCTGCAGAACAAACAATCCCATCGACGCCCGTATCGCAAGCTTTAAATGCAAAGTCCAATACTTTCTTCCTAATAGCATCCTTATCCTCAGGGTCTAAACCAAAAATTGAATAAGCCTCATCTTCTAGCGAAGTTAAGACAGTAATACCAAGTAGAGTGCCTACTTGAGACTTTCTTTCTTCTATAAACTTAATTCTTGATGTATCTCGACCCTTAACAGCTGCTTTGAGCATATCAACCCCTCCAGACGCATGAACAGTTACAACAGAAGCTTCAGCCTCAGTAGCTTCATAAATACTTAATTCAACTGTCTTTGGAATATCGTGATACTTAGAATCTAGCATGGTTTTTAATCCCTGGCGCTTAAGATTACCTACTGCATGAGCTGCCCCGTACTTAACGTGTGATGAATTGGTTTTACCCATAGCTGTATGTTCTGCAATCTCAGCAGCTGTGGCGTTTATTTCAGGCCACTGCATATCGTCATAAGCGACAATCAATCTGTCTTTAGGCTCTATTAGTAAATCTCGCGGGATACTTTCTGACATATTCACTCATTTCTCCCACCCGCATACATTTAATTACAGTTTACATTTTTTAAACTGTTTTTACCAGCATTACAACTGGATATCATTAGCAGTCAGTAGCCTTAATCTAACCGAAACGTCACCGTTAACTATATTGCCTAATTGATTCTTAACATTTTGTAAATATTCCTCATTGAACGCTGTTGTATCAGAAGCAATCACAGTAAAAGATGCACTATTTTTACTTTCGTCAATATTCATAATAAATGAACTTATTTCTGCATCACTAGAGATTGAGTTCGTGATTTCTTCTACAACTTCTCTGGCTTCTTGTGTTTGAGTTTGCTCTGATGATCTTAATGTTAGCAGCGGCACAAATGTAAGATTTAATTCAACATTTTCTTTAAACGCATTAGTGATAGTTTCATCAATTTCTGATAACACAGCACGATCAGGCACTGCTTCTGGATCAGAAAAAATTTGAGCATTTATAGACCAGCCGTCTTCGTCTTTTGATGGCAACACACTAATACTGCTAATTTTATAGCTTGAATCCACTGCAGTAAGTTCTGTTGTCAGCTTATCACTCAGCAGTTTTACCAGAGCTTCATTCTCTTGTTGATCTTTAGTTATTGGCTCTAGTATTGACTGAATTCGTAAGTTAATTTCGACTTTTTTACCTAACAATCTTTCTAGTTGACTAGATAATTGCTCACTATCTTCGTATGAAAAAACTGAATCATTTGGCAGAAGCAGATCAGAATATATCGATACTATGTCTTTATCTGGTGACTCTATCCTAATATTTTCAAAGGTTGCAGCTTTATCTTTTTCTTCAATAAATTTAGTCATCTCAGCACTTACAATGTCGTACGACTTTACTTCAAAAGTATAATTATTTAAAAACAAAGCCAAAGGAACAGCTAAAACCAGCACTAGAACTAGATTTAGTATAGTTCCACGAGTAGAAATTTTAAATTTTTTTGTCCTTAAATAAGTATTGAAAGAAATGACAATAGCAGTAACTAAAGTAATACATGTTGCATTAACCAAAAATAATAATAGGGCGCCAAAACTAAATGATAGTTGGTTCAAACTCAAGGTTATTCCCACAGCACAAAGAGGAGGCATTAAAGACGCGGCAATTGCTACACCAGCCAGCGAATCTGCAATTTTTTTCTGTGTAATTGAAATCGCGGCAACTAAACCGGCTGACAAAGCTACAAACAGATCCATTAAAGTAGGCGATGTTCTGGCTAATATCTCTTCATTTATTATCTTTAAAGGTGAAATTGTTGTAATAATATAGGCACTTATTGCACCAATTAAAATACTAGCAGCTACTAATAATGCGCCTCTATAGATATGCTTTGGATTACTCCTGGCAACCCCTAAACCTACTCTAGATAACGGCCAAGTCAGCGGAGCAATTAACATACCACCAATAACTACAGCTGTGTTGTTGGTTAGTAAACCCAAAGTACAGACAACTACTGAAGCAGACAATAAAACAAAGTAAAGAATAGAAAAGTGTGACTTCTCATATATTTTTGTACTTAGCTCGTCAATTGTAATGTATTCTAAGTCATTCTTAAGAGTGCCAAAAAAAACCCGTCTCCGCCTATCTTCGGTTGTTTTGTTTATCATAGAAAGAATTTTACTACATTGCTTGTGCTTGTGATAGGTACTAAATTTTTTGTATAATTTTCTCTTTTTAAATTCTTAAATATAGTGTTATCATTATCGACTGATGATTCCCTTTATATTTTCGTTTTTAATTCTATTAAACCCTTTTGCCCTGTTTATATATTTGCTCCCTCTATATAAAGAGCACGATCTTAAAACATTCTTTAAGATACTTCTTGGAGCTTCTGTAATTTCTTATTTTATTTATGCTGCTTTCGCCATATTTGGTCAAAGAATATTTCAGGCTTTGCAAGTAAATTTTGAAGCATTCCGAATATTTGGTGGAATTGTCCTAGTTAGTTTTGCTCTGAGTTTTATATTGCAAGGTAAGAAGTCAATGATAACAACTCGTGGCGAATTAAGTAAGATAGCTTCAGAAGTAGCACTGCCTTTCATGGTCGGAGCAGGAACTATTACATTAAGTATACTGATAGGAGAATCACTAAGTGTGGTGGAAAGCAGCTTTACTATTGCTACAGTTATGATTCTTAACTTTTTAATTGTAGGCGGACTAATGCTAACAAGAGATAGCCTAGACTCTAAATTTAAACTAGTATTGGATAAAAATGCCGAGATACTTTTGAGACTTAACGGATTTATAGTAGGAGCATACGGAATAGACCTAGTATTGACAGGTATAAAAAACCTGTTAGCTTAAAATCTCCAGAGCCTGCTCTGGAGAATTTGTGTGCATAATTTTATCTCTTAATTCTGATGCACCTTCAAAATTACTTATATAAATTTTTACAAACTTTTTAAGCGGCGCGTATTTTCGTTCATTTTTTAACCACGTATTTTTATACAAATCTAAATGTTTTATTAGTAATTCTATTCTTTGTTGCTTTGACATGTCTGCCCATGGACTATTTTCTGAAAAACAATAAGGATCCTGAAACACACCTCTACCAATCATTATTCCGTCAACTTCATATTTATCTGCTAGCTCTAATCCGTGAGATTTATTGGTTATATCGCCGTTTAGAACTATTTGAGTTTTGGGAGATTTTTCATTTCTCAATTTAATAATTTCACTTATAGCTCCCCAGTTAGCTGGAACCTTGCTCATTTGCCTAGTAGTTCTAACGTGAACAGACAGCATAGAAGGCTTTTGCTCTAGCAGT
>JAUIKH010000063.1 GCA_030430915.1 bacterium
AACTGTGATTTTCATAGCTTCATTGTGTTTACGTTAAACTCTTTATAATACTGTTCTTTTAATTCGTCTCGTTTGTTTCTGAATACTTCGTATTGTTCTTGGTTTTGGTGTTCCGATGGTGTAGCTAACATTATGTTTTCGAGCCTTAATTTATATTGTGGATAAGCTCCCTTGCTTAAAACATGTAAATATTGATGATAATGAAGCATATCTCCTTTAGGGTATAAAGGTAGCCCGCTAATTTCGCTAACATGAGGCCTTGTTTCCCAAACGTGTTCAAATAATTCTTTCTGTGTTTTAAATTCCATACTGCCTATCAATTTCAAATTTATTAGTAAGATACTCTTCTGATGTTGGTATATAAACTCCCAAATTTTCATTAGCCGTAGACCTTATTAAGTCAATTAATTCAGTCATTTCTTTTGTTGTGAGATCAGAAGTGCTTTTTCTAAACACGTGACCGGATTTCGTGTAAGTAAGTAT
Organism: bacterium; assembly: GCA_030430915.1. Taxonomy (GTDB): domain Bacteria; phylum Patescibacteriota; class Saccharimonadia; order Saccharimonadales; family SZUA-47; genus JAUIKH01. The sequence continues at coordinate 484 of JAUIKH010000063.1, forward strand.
ATCTGGTAAGCGTTCTGCGAAGATGTCCTTTAGCTCATTTACTGTAAATCCTGTTTCCTGAGAGAATATAGTCAAGCAAACGTGCAAATATCCGTTTTGGGCAAGTGTCCTTTTCTTCACAAACTTTTTTAACTCGATTTTACTACCCTCTTCAATCAGTTTTTTAAGGTATGTTTCAGCCCTTTGAATGTCGATATGATTTGATAGGTCAAGTTTCATTTCAATTCTCCTTTTAAAACCCTATCAATAATACTTAATTCAATATACCTACGGACATTAGAAAATTGATCGCTCCAATGGTTATAATTTGTTTTTTCTGAACCAAGTAGATCAATCATCATCTTAGATTTTGTAGCGTACCTAGGCTTATCAGAGTTATTGATATGTTTAATCTCATGAAGCAGATCCAAAATTTCATCTTTACTGAGTGATTTTATTTTGTCGTATGATGAGTTCATTTTATATTTGGTATAAAGTCATTTATATTTAAAATAGGTTTACCGCATTTTACGCACTCTGTAGGATTTAACCGACTGTTGGGATTGTACATCAAGGGAATCCTCCATTTATGATTACATTCTTTTTTCTTGAACAAGATCATTCAGAGATAAATTTATTGATTTTTGAATCTAGGTAATTCTGTGAGTATCCTACATACCGATTAAAACTATTAGAATCCCTTGAATGTCCAGAAAAACTCTTCACTTCTAAATGGTTCATCCCACTTGAAAGCATTCCGGTAATTGAACAGGCTCTAATCCTATGAAGCGAAATCAACTCGTATTCCTTCTTGACTACGATTTTCTTGTTCACTTTCTTGGTAACATTCTCAGTAAATCCGGCCAAGTGAAATGTATCCTTAATGTACCTCCACAATGTAGTTTTGGCAACTTTAGGAAGTAATTTCACTTGCCCGAAACTATTCTTTAACCGATCATTCAATGGAATTGTAATCTTTTTACCGTTTTTGCTAGTTACGTACACCAGATAACCACCTACAATATTATTAGAAGTCCATTTGATCATGTCTTCATATCTGGCCGAGGTATAGTAGGCAGCTATAACGTACTTGTAAGCTATTTCCTGCTCTCTGTTCTGAGGCTTAAACGTTTGTATGAACGCTTTTATTTTGTC
>JAUIKH010000001.1 GCA_030430915.1 bacterium
ATCCTGCACGCGGCGTTGCTCCATCAGACTTTCGTCCATTGTGGAAAATTCCCTACTGCTGCCTCCCGTAGGAGTCTGGGCCGTGTCTCAGTCCCAGTCTGGCTGATCATCCTCTCAGACCAGCTAAAGATCGTCGCCTTGGTGAGCCATTACCTCACCAACAAGCTAATCTTACGCAGGCCGCTCCCAAAGCGGATAAATCCTTTAGTCCGTAGACCACATGCGGCATTAGACACCGTTTCCGGTGCTTATTCCTCACTTTGGGGTACGTTCCTACGCGTTACTCAGCCGTCCGCCGCTCGTGTACTTTCACGCATTATTCGACCATCTTCACTGCCAGGTGAAAAATGTGGTCAGATAGTATCCATTTGGACTTTTCCGTTCAAATAATCTGTGAAAGCCTTACCGCTCGACTTGCATGTATTAGGCACGCCGCCAGCGTTCATCCTGAGCCAGGATCAAACTCTCCATTAAAATGTTGTTACACTTTTACTTCCGAAGAAGTTAAAGATAGCAACAACAGTTAGATAAGTTTTAATCTATACTCAGTAAAAATTTACTGACTTTGTTTAAAAAACATATATCAACCCTGACAATAAATTGTCAGGAAAATTGACGTTGATTTGCACTATTCAAATTTTAACGTACGCGTATTTAGAGACACTTAAAGACAGAACCCTAAACACTTAGAATTCATTTTACGTCTAAAAACACTTTAAGTCAACTGTAATATTGCCATTATTGTAGTAATTTTGTCTACTATTTTTTTTCTTTAGTTTTGGTGTTTTTTGCAGGCTCTTCTCCATCTTTTGGTTCTGCTTTAACTAATCCCATAGAAGCAACACTATCACCATCTTTTAGGCGCATAATTCTTACGCCTTGAGTCGCTCTACTAATTTCTGGTATGTCTTTCATCCCAAGTCTTATTGTCTGTCCCTGTTTAGAAATAATTATTATCTCTTGATCATCTCCATCTCTTAGACTTGCGACACCCATTAACTTACCAGTTTTAGAGTTTACTACTGCGGATCTTATACCTACACCACCTCTAGCATGTGCGGTGAACTGAGAGACTTTAGTCCTTTTACCGTATCCAAGCTCGCTAATAACGAATATATTTGCCTCCGGATCGGCAATCACCATCCCAATTACTTTGTCTCCTGTCCTTAATCTTATACCTCGTACCCCACGTGAGACTCTACCCATAGACCTAACGCCGCTTTCATGGAATCTAATGGCTTGACCTGCTTCTGTCGAAATTATTATTTCATCATCTCCACTTGTATGTCTAACCCAACGAAGATGATCGCCGTCGTCTAGATTTATGGCTATTAGACCTGAACTTCTAACGTTTTTGTAGGCTTCTACTGATGTTTTCTTTACAACTCCCCGTACAGTAGACATGAACATAAATCCGTCTTTAGCATCTGATTTATGGGTAATTATTGATGTAATTTCTTCATCGGGATGTAGTTGTAATAGATTAACTATAGCCACACCTTTCGCATTCAATCCAACAGATGGAATCTCATACGTTTTCAGCCTAAAAACCCTACCCCTATCTGTAAAGAACAATAGGAAGTCATGGGTGTTTGCTAAGACGAGCTGCTTTATCATATCTTCTTCACGTGTTGTCATACCTCGTCGGCCTTTTCCACCGCGTCCTTGCTTATGATACTCATTTGCCCCGCTACGTTTTATGTAGTTAGCTGATGTCATTGTCACAACTACTTGCTCGTTTGGAATTAACTCTTCTTCACTAAATTTACCCAATTCTTGAGGGATAATTTTCGTTCGTCGATCTTCAGAATATGATTTCTTAAGCTCTTTAAATTCATCTTTAATTATCTTAAGAATCTTCTTTTCATCTGCAAGTATTGCTTCTAGCTCTGAAATCAGCTTCATTAGTTCTGCTAGCTCGTCTTCTATCTTTTTTCTTTCTAGTCCAGCTAATGTTCGAAGTTGCATAGCTAAGATTGCCTTAGCCTGAATCTCTGAAAGTTTAAATTTCTTCATTAGATTTTCTTGAGCTTCATCGGTTGTTTGGCTAGCTCTAATAGTAGCAATAACTTCGTCAATATTATCTAGAGCAATCTTAAGACCTTCTAAAATATGCGCTCGGTCTTTTGCTTTTCTTAGTTCAAATTCAGTCCTTCTTCTAACTACTTTCTGGCGGTGCTTAATGTGCTCGTTTATAATGTCTTGCAGACCCAGTACTCTTGGCTGAATACCGTCTACCAATGCCATCATATTGAAGTTGAACGAACTCTGTAATGGCGTTAGTTTGAACAACTGATTTAATAGCTTCTTAGGGAAAGCATCACGCTTTAAATCAATAACTATTCTAACTTCACCTCTAGAACTTTCGTCTCTTAGATCAGCCAAGCCTACTACCTTCTTCTCTTTGTGAAGATCAGCTATTTTTTCCAATAACGTCGCTTTATTTAGCCCGTAAGGTATCTCTGATATAACAATCTGAGCTTTTCCTTTAGCATTTTCTGTAACTTCAGCAACACCCCTGACAACTACTCCACCTCTTCCAGTTGCGTAAGCTGTCCTAAGACTGTCTTTTCCATAAATAATGCCTCCCGTCGGGAAGTCTGGACCTTTAACATATTCTAGAAGATCATCAACAGAAGCTTCAGGGTTGTCTATCTGGTGTATAGTTGCGTCAAGAAGTTCACCAAGATTATGAGGTGGAATATTAGTGGCCATACCAACGGCAATACCTAGCTGTCCATTAAGTAATAGATTGGGCAATTTAGCCGGTAAAACACTCGGCTCCTGCTCGGAACCATCGAAGTTATCTCTAAAATCTACGGTATCCTTACTAATATCGCTTAGCAGTTCTTCTGCTATTTTAGCCATTTTGGCCTCTGTGTATCTATAAGCAGCTGGCGGATCCCCATCCATTGAACCAAAGTTACCTTGACCCTTAACCAACATATGTCTCATAGACCAAGGCTGTGCTAATCGGACCATAGAATCATAGATGGATGTATCACCGTGAGGATGATATTTACCGATTACGTCACCGACTACACGTGCACTTTTAACAAATTTTGCCCCTGATCGCCAACCGTTTTTATCCATAGAATATAAAATTCGTCTATGAACAGGCTTCATACCGTCACGCACATCAGGTAAGGCACGCTCCACAATAACACTCATGGAATAACGCAAATAACTATCTTCCATTACGTTTTCGACTGTACGATTTTCTACAATTCTTGAATGATCCTGGGGTGTCTCAAGCACCTCAACTTCAGGTGTTTTAACATTTTCTTCTGGTGTATTTGATTTATCTTCCGCCATTTTATATATCCAAATCTTTCACAAATTTTGCACGTGTTGTTATAAAGTTCTTTCTTGGTTCAACCTCAGAACCCATCAATTTATTAAAGATTGAGTCAGCTTTCTCGGCATCTTCAACCTTTATCTGAACGAGCACACGCTTTTCAGGGTTCATTGTAGTTTCATACAATTGGTCTGCGTTCATTTCACCAAGACCTTTATAACGCTTTATCTCTGTAAAGCCTGCCTGTCTGAACCTTTCATCGTCTGGGTTAACTTTAACTCCATCCTTAGCCTTACGCTTTGCTATTTCTGCATCAAGTACTACATCAAGTTCTGATTCGTCATATATCATGGTATTTTCTGCCTTACCTGGCTTCACTAATTCAAATAGAGGCGGTTTAGCTAAGTACATATGTCCACCGTCTATGACCGGCCTCATAAATCTAAAGAAGAAAGTCAGAAGTAGTGTCGATATATGAGATCCATCTACATCGGCGTCGGTCATAATTATGATTCGGTCATATCGTAAGCCTGAAACGTCGAACGAATCTTCGATCCCAACACCTAAGGCCTTAATCAAACTAACTATTTCGTTATTAGCCAGCATTTTATCCAGCCTTGCTCTTTCGACATTCAACACCTTACCTCTTAGTGGCAAAATAGCCTGCGTCTTGCTGTCACGCCCAGATTTAGCTGAGCCACCAGCTGAATCACCCTCTACAAGATAAATTTCTGATTTTTTTGGGTCTTTGTTGGAGCAGTCTGCTAGTTTACCTGGCATACTAGCCCCATCCAATACGCCTTTTCTGATTATATTTTCTCTGGCTGCACGAGCTGCTTTACGGGCTCTGGCGGCTAATAAAGCCTTCCCGACTATTTTTTTCGCAGTTGCAGGATGTTCTTCTAGATAATAACTAAACCATTCTCCGAAAACTGTCTCTACATAACCACGCATTTCTGGGTTACCTAGCTTATTTTTAGTCTGACCTTCAAATTGTGGGTCAGGCATTTTAACCAAAACAATAGCAGTGATGCCTTCTCGACAATCTTCACCTGACAGGTTTTCTTCTTTTTCTTTAAGTAAATTATTCTTACGACCATAGTCATTAATAATTCTGGTTAACGCTGTCCTGAAACCTGTTAAATGTGTACCTCCGTCCGGGTTGAACACATTATTTGCAAAAGGCTTAACTGTCTCGACATAAGTATCCGTATATTGCAGCGCCACTTCAACATTGCAATCATCTACTTCTTTATCGACATAGAAAACATCATCAATTGAGTCTTTGCCCATATTTAAGTGCTTAACATAGGACTTGATACCACCCTCAAAATAGAACGAATAGCTTTTTTTTGTTCGTTGATCTTCTACATAAGTTTTTATTCCTTTTGTCAGGTAAGCCTGATGCCTCAGGTAGTCAACGATCCAATCGTATTCAAATGGCTCATCAGCCATAATCTCTTTATCCGGCCAAAAAGTAATCACGGTTCCTTGTTTGTCGGTAGTTCCTACTTTAGTAATTTTAGTTTTTGGCGCACCTGTAATGTACTCCTGAACATAATGGTTCCCATTCCTATATACTTCTGCTACCAACTTAGATGAAAGCGCATTAACAACACTGACGCCAACACCATGAAGACCACCCGATACCTTATACGTGTCACTATCGAACTTACCACCAGCGTGCAGCACCGTTAATACCGTCTCTAAAGTGCTAACACCTGTCTTAGGATGCTTATCAACAGGGATTCCCCGTCCATCATCCTCTACCCTTATCCCACCATCTTCTAATATAGTTACGCTGACACCCGATGCATGACCGGCAATTGCCTCGTCAATACCATTGTCGGCGACTTCTTTTATCATGTGATGCAGACCGTCTATACCGGTACTACCGATATACATTCCGGGTCTTTTTCTTACTGGTTCTAGTCCCTCAAGCACCTGAATAGAGCTTGAGTCATATTGTTTTTGTTTACTCACTAATTACCCTCTTTTACAACTTACTTTTAAGTATCTCCGTACATTATAAATGAAAACATCTGATAGTTACAAATATTTTACTATTGCCTGAACACATAAAAATATGTTTGAATAACATTAGCGTTATACCAAAAAAGGAAAAATAATATGTTCAAAAAACTAGTAGCAAACCTACCATTTAACCCAAGCCTGATAACCCAAGTTGGTTTTTATGCCGATAGATTAAAAAAAGAGAAATCCATCAGAAGACTTAGCTTTGTTTTTATATCTTTAGCTATGTTCATTCAGATGTTCGCTGTCATTGCTCCTCCTGAGCGATCTCTAGCAGCCTCTTCTAATCACATTCAAAATGGGATTAGAACCAGACAGGACATACTAAATGGTTGGGATTTTTATGGAAGTGACTTAGCAGCCATATATGAACAATTCGGAATTACAAGAGCTGATATTGCCGCATTACCCCTACATCCAAATGAAACTATTAGATCTACTGACAAAGATTACTGGTCAATCGGCAGAAATTCGTTAACTGGCTATTCTAATGTTCATCCGCTGTATAAAATTTCTCAAGTAAAAATCCAACACTTGGGCAAAAACACTGCTAGTACAGCAGACGATAGATATATCTACCAAAGAGCTTTACGCGCATGGGATATTAAAAATCCATCAAATACTTACCGAGCTTTCAGAGGAACTATTTCAGCAACTGGCCAGCCTTTCTGGATTCTTGTTGATTGCGGTAACTTAACAACAATCGGTAGCTACACCCCACCTCCACCGCCACCAACGCCCGAAAAGCCAACACCTCCACCGCCACCAACGCCCGAACCACCAAAACCAAAAATAGAAATCAAAAAGACTATTGTCGACAATCCAAGCAAGCTAAACCCGGGCGATAGCCTCACGTATAGGATTGAATACCGGAACTCTGCTGTTAATTCACTAGCTAAAGATGTAGTAATAGAAGACCAGCTTGATACAAAAAACTACGATATTATTAGTCCGAAAAACTTATCAATAAATAATGGATTCTTAAAACATGATGTAGGTAGTCTTTCATATTCTACGAGCTATAACGTCCTATCAATAACTGTGAAGCTAAAAGATCAAGTGCCCTCGGGTACAAAAGTCTGCAATAAAGCCAGAATAACTTCTAAAAATGCAACGGCTGCAAACAGCAATGAAGTATGTGTTGGCGTAATAGTTGAATGCCCTTACGACAGCAGAATACCTGATGTAAATAACCCGAATTGTGTCGAGCCTAAAATTGTCTGTTCAGTAGTCGATGCGGCTATAAATAGAACAACTAGAGAGGTCACATATAAGACTATAGTTACATCATCTAACCCTGAAAATACAGATGTAATTAGCTATAACTACGATTTTGGTGATGGTGCTAATCAAGAATTTAAATATAAAGAACTTGAACACCAAACAAAACATTCTTTTGGAGCTGGTGACTACACAACAACAGTAACCATAACCTACCGAACTACTGGCCAAGAAGAAACGGGAGATAAAACTATAGACTGTAGTGTTCCTATTAGCTTCGAGGAAGATCAGCCTCTAGGTCAATCAAAGTCTGTTAGTAATATTACTCAAGACAAAACTGGTGAGATAGCTGAATCTAGCCTCGTGAATGGCGGAGATGTACTAGAATACACCCTACTAACTACTAACTCACAAAACTACGACCGAGAAGGTTTAACTGTAGACGACTACATCGGTGATCTATTGGATTACTCCACATTAGATATGGAGTTCTTAAAGGAACAAGGTGGAGCATTCGACGAAGAATCAAATAAGATAATATGGAACGACGTATCAATTTTAGGTGCATCATCAGCTGAACACAAATTCAGAGTAACTATTAAAGACCCTATTCCTTCTACAAATGCTCCTTCTACTGTAAGCACCAGTTATGACTGTAAAATAAGTAATGAATACGGAACAGAGATAACAATGGACATAAACTGCCCTCTTGTAAAAAATCTAGAAACACTTCCAAACACTGGTCCAGGGGCTGGCTTAACCATGACAGTAGGGGCAACAACAGTAATAGGCTACTTCTTTGCTAGGACTAGACTACTCGCAAAAGAGATAGGTATTATCAGAAAAGACTATGTAACAAGTGGAGGAGTATAATGTCAGAAAAATTTACACCAAAAAGCCCGGAAGTTGAAGCACCAAAAATTGATCATGAATCTCTACATGAAAGACAAGAAAAAGAAGCTATAAAACATGAAAAATCTAAAGAAGCACAAGACGAAACTGTAGAAAAGATAAGATCTAGCGTCGAAACAAAGGCAAAAAGCAGCCAAGAATACTCACAGACTAAGGAGAAGGCTAAACAACATCATCCTGTCCTAGTTAACAAACAACTCAAAGACATGGCCTACTCCAGGGCAATGGTTAGAACAAGAAAACATCTTTCAGCTCCATCCAGAGCTTTCAGCAAAGTTGTACATTCTAAAGTCATGGATAAGCCAAGTGAAGCAATCGGAAAGACTGTTGCTCGGCCTTCTGGGATGGTAGGCGGAGCTTTATTGGCTTTTGTCGGAACCTCTATTTTGCTTTGGGTAACCAAAAGATACGGATATGAATACAATTATCTAGCAGTTATGCTTTTGTTTGGTATAGGCATGGTCGTAGGACTTGGCCTAGAAGGACTGTTTAAAATCTTAAAGAAGCGCTAGATTATTAATCGTTGTTTCTTAGATGTAGTGTGTTTTCGCCTTGTGCAGAATTTAAATGTATTGTGCCTTCATTTTGCTGGTTGGCTGTTGGTGTATTCTGTATATTTATTGTTTGTTGAGGCGTAGTAGCTTGATTAGCTATTGGTTTGTGTGGCGCTTGAAACTGAGGCGTCACTTGAGGCTGAAGCGAATCATTTGATACATGATTACTTATATTATTACCGGTAGACACATTAGCACCTTGAATGCTATCCATGCTTTGTGGCTCCGCACCATTATTCAAGTGCTGCTGAAAACCTGCATCGTTGGGTCGCACTGGAGTCGGATGTGTATTGCCGCTTATGGCTTGCGTAGGAGGCCTCTGCTGGATGTTTTGTACAGGACTGGGTTGTTGATTTGGAGATGTCTTAAACGGAGATGAGGGCGCCTTAAAATCATTTGCCTGTTTTTTCTGCATCCAACTATCAAGAAACGTAGCGTTGGCTTTTGACTTCCCTGGTGCCCCCGGTACTCCTTGAGGTGATCCTGGCTTTTGACCCGTAGTTTTTTTAGTAACTGGAACACTAATACGAGCTGTTATCTCTTTATCAACTATAGATTTAGGTCTGCCGTGCTTAGCAGCCGACAATTGTTTTATTGCCTTACCTAGCTCCTTGTTATCAGCCTTGAGCGGTGGTAAACCAGCCATACTGAATGGTTGAGTAGGCACACCATGGATCATGGTACGAACTGCAGCATTTCCGTTAGGTATTCGCTGCAGGTCATCACTATCGAAAGAAGGCGCGAACTGCTTTGCTAGAAACTCTGCATCATCAATTCCTACCCTTAGCGCAATTACTGTACCTATGTTACCGAATACAGCATCTCGAATCTCTTCAGATAGCTGAGTGGTGAACTGGTTGGCAACGATTACGTTTAGACCGTATTTTCGTGACTCCGACATAATATCGGCGAAAGAATCTGTCGAATAGTTCTGAAACTCGTCGACATAAAGACAAAAATCAGGCCTTTGTGATCTGTCGACATTAGCCCTGCTCATAGCAGCAGCTTGAAACTTCATAACGAAAATCATACCCAGAAGTTTCGAGTTCATTTCCCCTGTTCTACCTTTACTAAGGTTTACAATCAAAATCTTTTTATTGTCCATTATGTCTCGAATATTGAACGAGCTTTTTGTTTGACCAATTATGTTCCGCATCATCGAGTTACTCAAAAAAGCACCGAACTTACTGACAACCCAACTGGTCACTTCACCAGCCTCATTAGATCTCTGAGAGTTTGGCCATTCTTTGGTCCAGAAATCTAAAACGTTCTGATCGTCTACATATTTCAGCTTAGCCTTCATAAAATCGGGATCAATTAATAATTTCGGGATGTCCACAAACGTTCCACCCTTTGGATCAGCCATAAGCAAAAGTGCACTGTTCGTGAATATTCTCTCAAATCTTGGACCAATTATTCCCTGTTTCTGAGGATCATATAGCTTATACAGCAAGTTTATCGACTCTTGAATTAGAAAATCCTTCTGCTCTGGATAATTAGGATCAAACTCAAACATGTTCAATCCCAAAGGATAATCTGTATCTGAAGGACAGAAATAAATTACATCTTCTGTGCGCTCCTTGGGCACTAGATTTAACAAGTTATCAGCAACATCACCGTGAGGGTCAATAAATGCAAACCCATCTCCATTTATCATGTCTTGCAAGGCAAGGTTCTCTAGAAATGTTGATTTACCCACACCAGTCTGACCGACAAAGTATATATGCCTACGACGATCATCTGGATCCAGCACAATTTTCTTTTTAGTACCCCTAAATACGTTATATCCCAAAACCAAACCTTCTTTTGGAATATTGCGCGGTCCATCGACTTGTTTTGAGTCCTGCCTTCTGAGCTGTGTAGTTGGGATGGTCTTCTGATCAGGAAAGTGAAATATCGTCGCTAGCTCAATTGAATTTAATACCGTTTTCTTATTCTCAGGAGGGAAAAATCTCATTATGTAACCAGTTATGAAGCTATCTATATCCTTTGCAGGCACATACTTGAATCCGTTTTTTCCAGGAGAATCAAATAACGCAAAAGTAGCTACAACGCTATTTAAAACTGACTGTGCCCTTTGAGTTACATTTGAAGATGCAATTATTCTTATAGCAACTTCAAATCCCGCGTGCCTAGTTTTCTCTTCTATTCCGTCAATTAGTGCCTGGTCTACACCTGTAATCTGCTTCTCCTTAGTAATTTCTGTCCTGTTATCTTCAGGGGGTTTTACTGGCGCATACAGTAGCTGTCCAAACCAACTACTTACAGTTTTGGTCGTTATCTTTTCGTCTTCGTTCTTGCGCTTTTTCTGGGCAATATTTATTGAATTCTTTCTCCATTCAGAGCCCGCAGGTCTTATCAATATTTGTATGCCCGCACCATCTTCATTTTCTAGAGTAGAAAGTGCGTTTAACAGAGACTGCATGGTGTCACGTTTAAGTTCTTGGAAAGTTGCAATTGGGTAAGCACTGTCTTCTTTCAAAACTAGTTCTCCACCCATTGTTCCGCTTGTACGTCCAACAGGACTAAAAATATTGTGTTCAGCAACTTCTTCTAATCTAGTTGATGGATAAGCGCTTGTTATTGCCTGTCTAACAACTTCGACCATGCTTACCGGCACAGCAACATAAAAATGTATAAAGCCCTTAGTACCGACTATTTCAAAGGCAAAGTGTTTCTGGCCATAAAAATTATGTTTAAAGCCAGATTGAATGGTAGAAGCAATGATATCGTAAAGAGTCTCTGCTTTTGAGATTGTCTCATCAACCACATCTCTTTCATCTCTGGCTCCTACTTCTGTATCAGCACTCCTTGGAGGAAGATGTATCAGCATTGGGACCATCTTCAGCCCTCTCTCAAAATTTTTCTGCTCCCTCAGAATTTTACGTACATGAAAATATATCCCACCCCCTACTACTGCAAGTAGAGCTGAGATAAATAAAATTACTGACAAGAATACGGGCATAATCGACACCTACCCATCTGTTCTAACGTCTTTATTGTATCTTTTTTTGATATACTCTGCCCTCACACGATTTAGCTCTATATTCTGTTTATAAGGATCGCCTTGAGTCCTACTGACTATTTCTTTTGCTTTTTCTACCCACTCTTTTTCAATAAGTTCTAAGTCTTCGGCACTCATTTCATTAAGCCCAACTGTTAGTTGATTGTCATCATTACTAACTGGTTGATTTACTGATGGTTGAGTTTTTGAAAGGTCGTCTTGTGGTACATTTTGAGGCGTGACTAAGTTACTGCCCCCCGTATCATCTGAGGAGTTAACTTGCGGTAATTGATGGTCTTGATTATCTGAAGGATGCATTACTGTTGTCAATTATAACAACAGCTAATCATTTTGGCCACGTTCTACTGAAATAAAAAACGCTTAGTGATACTAAGGATATCAACAAAACGATATCAAACGTCGATATACTTCCTAGAGACGAGAAAATAACAGAGAGAATGAAGAACGAGGCAATTGCAGCAGAGAGAGCTTTCTGCATGCTTAGCCTCCATTTCGGTGTTATCAAACTAAGTATTAGCCTTGAGAAGAAGTATAAAGATAGCCACATAAGGATAATCGGGATAAAACTTAGCCAAAAGTTGCTCTCAGAGGGCTTAGTAGTCAACATGAAGCCAGTTAACAAAGCCATGAAGAACAATACCAATAAAGGAAGTGTGAATTTTTTATGTCTTAAAGCTCTAATCATACATAGTATAGTACTAAAAAAACCTCCCTTTCTTAATAGTTGGAGGTTTTTTAGTGCGACTTTGGTTAAGAGAAGCCCGGACGATAAATCCGCTGTGATACAAGGTTTATTAGCGCTTATCGTCCTGAGGCTCTGACTGACCGCTCAAATAAGTTTTAGGCTTAAGTGAGCGATATTTTTATTTTTATTCAGTGTTTTTATTTTTTCTGAACATAGCTAGATACTAGCAGTATTTTTTAATTATGTCAACAGTTTTTTTATTTTTATACTGTTGTTGATATTATATTAACTGTTACAAAATGCTGACGAAGATAGTTGTACAATTATTGTATTACTTTATTTCTACAACACTAAAATTTTTATATTATGCTCTTTTCAGATACTTTTTTTGAATAACTATCTGCTATTATCTGCCCATCGAAAACGTCCATACTACGTGAAAATCCTATGCTTTTTATGCATTCTGAGGTCTGTTATTTTAGCTACATGATTATGTTTTTTAATATAAAGTCGTGTTATATTTTTGTCATTGTATTGCCTTTTTTTCTTAATAACAGTTAAACCAAGCTTTGCTTGTTTTATCTTGAGCACTTTTAGTAATCTAAATTCATCTAGCTGAATAAATTAATATTTAAAGTTACTTAGCAGTATTGTCAAAAACTTAGATAATACGTATTTTCAAGACATACAAATATAGTGGACTTGGTTTCATCAACAAAAATTGGTCATTGCTATTTCTATTCTTCATCAATAAATATCACTAAAGCTAGTTAGTGTTTTTGTTTGATAATGATGCGAAAGTTTAATGTAGCATTGATTAATTCTAGTTTATTATTTATTTTTTATCCCTAAAATAAGCATGCTTTGTATCTACACATTTACTTACAGATGCTTGGTTTGATCAATAAAATGCACTTATATTGTAATCATAGTTTTCAAGATTTTTACTGGTAATAATTAAACTTTAAAAAACTATTGACATTAGCATTTTGTAAGGTTAGGATATCAGTAGCGCTTTGAACAAATAAAGTGCTCAAAAACAAAAACGTATCTGTAACAACGACTTCTCGCAGGTCGTTGTTCTTTTTTTTAATCGAGTTAAATTCACATTTCGCTATAGCTTGCTTTTTTAACGTTAGCTATCCATTATTAAGTAATGAGAGCGCAACATTCAGTGCAAGAATCTGGTGGTCAAGGATTCATAGTAGAGATACAAACTCACCTATCAAATAACCTGCCAACAATCCAGTTAATTGGTGTTGTTGGTAAAAGCTTAGATGAATCAAAAGACAGAATCAGAAGTGCATTTTCAAGCTGCGATATTACAATGCCGAGAAAAAAAATAACAGTTAACTTATCGCCTTCAGACATTCCAAAAGAAGGCGCTCATTATGACTTAGCTATAGCTATTTCAATACTTGAAGAATCAAAGCAAATAAAGCCTTTAGTCGATAAACCTATAGTTTTTGGAGAACTAGGCCTAGACGGCAGAGTTCATCCTGTTAGAGGTATTATAGGTAAAATACTAATAGCCAAGAAGGCTGGATACACACACTTTTTGATTCCAGAGGTTAACTACAGACAAGCTTCTCTAATACCAGATATCAATATATGTACTGTTTCAGACCTAAAAAAACTTAAAAAACAGATAGATAATAACGAACTGAGCTTCAAATATACAAAAGAGGGCTCAGCAATTGAAGCTAAAAACGACAAATCAACAATTGATTTTTCAGAAGTAATCGGTCAAGATATAGCCAAAAGAGCACTAGAAATTGCTGCTGTCGGCCACCATAACATACTGTTGAGTGGCCCTCCAGGAGTCGGTAAAAGTATGCTGGCTAAGGCTTTAATAGGTATTATGCCGCCCCTAAATCGAGAAGAAGTCATAACAGTTACCCACCTTCATAGTCTGATAGGTAGCGACTCATCTACCTTGAAAACCTCTAGGCCTATCAGGTCGCCTCATCACAGCACCAGCAGTGTTGCTTTAATCGGTGGAGGCCAGAACTCTAAACCTGGAGAAATATCACTCAGTCACAAAGGCATACTCTTCTTAGATGAGCTGCCTGAATTTAAAAGATCCTCGATCGAAAGTCTTAGGCAACCTCTCGAAGATAAAGAAGTTACAATTTCCCGAGCTAAAATAACAACCACCTATCCGGCTGATTTTTTACTCATAGCTACTAAAAACCCTTGTCCTTGTGGCTATTATGGCAGTTCAAAGCCCTGTACTTGCTCACCAATAGAAATAGACAGATACCAGAAAAAACTATCTGGACCCCTTCTGGATCGTATCGATCTACACATTATCGTTGATTCGATAAAACATGAATCCTTGCTGACAGACCAAAAGGTCAAAAAAGAAAAACAAAGCTCTCATATAAGAGAAAAAATTACCAATACTATAGAAATGCAAAATAAAAGATTTAATAACCAGACCATGAGAAACAGTAATATGACCAACAAAGATATCAAAAAGTACGCAGGTTTATCGCAAGATTCCAAGGAATTACTGGATAAGGCAGCTCAGAAACTTGATTTGTCAGCCAGAGTCTATATGAAAACGATTAAAGTTGCCAGAACAATAGCCGATCTCGAAGGTAGCAAGCAAATTCAAAAATCACACATCAGTGAAGCCTTAAGGTACAGGCCAATATCAATAAGATAAAAGTTGCTCTAACCCCTTGAATCCCTGTACTATCTCTGGTAAAATACATTGAAAATAATAAATTAAGGAGCAACCATAGGTAATTTTACTCGTCTGAATGAAAAAATTCGGGCGCCAAGGCTAAGAGTTATTGACCAGGATGGGTCTCAACTAGGAGTAATGAGCAGGTCTGAGGCGTTAGAAGCAGCAGAACAAGCAGAATTAGACTTAGTAGAGATTTCACCCAACGCCGATCCACCAGTCGCAAAG
Source organism: bacterium (assembly GCA_030430915.1). GTDB lineage: Bacteria > Patescibacteriota > Saccharimonadia > Saccharimonadales > SZUA-47 > JAUIKH01. The sequence continues at coordinate 14,650 of JAUIKH010000001.1, forward strand.
ATTATTGATTGGGGTAAATATAACTACCAACGAACCAAGCAAATTCAAAAGAACAAGAAAAATGCAAAGGCGTTGGAGCTAAAGCAAATGCGCGTCGGCCTGAAGATAAGTGACCACGATCTGGAAGTTAAAGCCAACAAGGTTCAGAAGTTTTTAGACCAAGGACACAAAGTAAAATATACACTACGGTATAAAGGTAGAGAGCTAGCCCACAAAGATGTCGGCTTCACTCTAGCCCAGAAAATAATAGACTCTTTCGCAGACACAATTGTAGTTGATCAAAAACCACAGTTTGCAGGAAGACAATTAAATTTTGTTATAAGGAGATCACAGAATGCCAAAACTCAAGACACACAGCGGCACAAAGAAACGCCTGAAGGTAAATAAGAACGGTAAAGTTCTGCGTCGTAAAGCAACTGGCAACCACCTTTTGGAAAAAAAGAGTGCTAGCAGAAAAAGAACTCATGCAGGTACAGTTGAACTGACTGGAAAACAAAGCAAAAACGTTAAACTTAAGTTAGGAATGTAGGAAATAGAATATGAGAGTTAAGAGAGGCGTAACAGCAAGAGCTCGCCACAATAAGATCAGAAAAGCAACCAAAGGCATGAGCCTTTCTCATAGATCTAGCTATCGAAGAGGTAAACAAGCAGTAGTTAAAGCTCTAGAGAATGCTCACAGAGACCGTAGAGAACGAAAAAGAACTTTTAGACAACTTTGGAATGCCCGAATCAATGCAGCAGCTAGACAGAATGACACAACCTATAGCAAGTTAATGCACGGTATAAAAAAGAACAACATCACTGTAAATCGCAAGATGCTTAGCGAAATAGCAATAAGCGATCCTAAAGCATTCAGTGTAGTAGTAAAAGCTTCTCAAAAATAATCGTTAATAAAAAACCCTTAAGACAGTTTCAATACTATCTTAAGGGTTAAAAAGTTAGATACATGAATAAGCCGGGTCCTGTCCCATACTAACTGTACGGGAGCGGTCATCTATCTAGTTCCGCATTCACACACGGAATCAAGCGGTTAAACGCAAGACCTGGTAGGATACCAGCCGATAAATCGACAAAGCCTCGCTCCTTGCAGCAGACAGGGTTTACCAATCTTCAAAGATCACTCAATGAAGTCTGTGAGCTCTTACCTCACTCTTTTCACCTTTTCCTAAGTTGCCCTAGGTAGTATTGTCTCTGTGGCACTTTCCCTAAGATTACTCTTGGTTGCCGTTAGCAACTGTCATTTCCTTAGTGCTGCCCGGACTTTCCTCCCCTCACCACCGTTACCAAAATTTTAGTCAAAGTGGTGAGGGGCGACCGCTACTATGTATCTAACGAGTTCTATTGTAACTCTGTTACATGTCATTTCCTAGTAATAAATATTACTGTAATAAATCTTCGCCTTTCACTGCGTCCAGTGCTTTATTAACCTCGGCATCCGCAAGCTTATTTAGCTCTCTGGGAACATGGGTAAAATTAATGGACTTAAAAGCACCCTGAAGCCTCTTGGCTGTCTCATAAAGCGTCCATAAGTCTCTGTTTTTTACCTTAAATTTCCCCTTCATTTGGTTCACGACTAGTAGGCTATCTAGGAACACGTCGACTTCTGGGATGTTTTTTTGTTTACACCACTCTAGCCCAGATATAAAAGCATGGTATTCAGCTTGATTATTAGTGGTTACACCGAGGTACTTATTCCAGCTTTCAATCACTTTATCGTCATAATCTAATATGACAAATCCAGCAGCCGATGGTCCTGGATTACCCCTTGAGCCACCATCAGCATATAATTTTACTTTTTTTATAATCGAATTTTTCTTTAAAGATTCTTTTAGCATATATGGCACGGGCTGATCATAGGGTTTGAACTCAAAGCTTATTAAACTAACTACTGTATCTTCATCCACGCTCTCCCCGTAGAATCGCCTCAAAAACTCATAAAGTTTTTCTTTAGATAAGCTATTGATTTCTGATGACTTGATTAATTCGGATGGTAGTTTAGATAATACGAACTCAGACGCACTAAAAACTTTTAGCTCGCCCGGCACCTGCCACTGTTGTGGGTCATTTACATTTGTTTTATCAACTAGCTGTACTTTATCACCAACTTTTATATTTTTATCATCAATTCTTAGAGTGGTGTTTTTAGCTCCAGATATGATATCTTTGGCATACTTGTGTTCAAATTTTAATTGCTTCATTTTTTATATTTCTTTAAATTACATCCTAAGTGCAGCGGTGGTCAGCTTAGATTTACCTGCTCGATGCTAGGTGGGCTTTGCCCCGCACATAAAAGTACATAAGGCGTTCTCACGCCATTATCGATAGATATGTACTTTTATGTGCGGGGTATAAACCCTATGATTTATTGTTCAGAAAATCATATCACTGAACACCTTGCTGCCCTTTTATTATATCGCTCCTGCAGTGTCTTTACTAGCGTATAAGTATGTTTAAAAAGAACTCATTCGCTGAAATCAGAATTGGACTCAATACAGGCAGCAGAACAGTTATCAGTATAATTATCACGAAGATACCAAACTGTTCTATCTGCTCCATTACTGCCTGAACTTTAAGTGGAGCAAATGCATATAAAATTCTTGATCCATCTAGCGGAGGTATAGGTAGCATATTAAACACAAAAAGACCTATATTTATTCTTATAGCCAATATCGTAATATCTCTGAGTAATCCTGCGTCAGTTACAAAAAAGTTTAAAAACACGGCAACAACCGAGGCCAAAACCAAATTTGTAAGAGGTCCAGCAAACCCCACTGCTGCCAGCCCCATCTCTTCTCCGCTAATTCTCGATGTATTTATCGGAACGGGTTTTGCAGCTAATATCGGTGGCAACCCAAGAAGTAACATTACAGAAGGTAAAACTAATGTCAGCATAGGGTCTATATGTTTTAGCGGATTCAAACTTATTCTCCCATGTGAATGAGCCAGATCATCTCCCAATCTATAGGCAACTAGCGCATGCATTGTTTCGTGAAATGCCACAGAAATAAATAAAATTAAAACAAAAATAGCTATACCGAGTATTTGGAATGATTCAACCATTATTATTAAGTATAGCAGTTACCTAAGATACGTTTGGAAGTGAATCTTTTTTATAAGAACCAATTACTCTTATCTGTTGACCATGGCTTTTTATAATGTCTAAAGCTAATTGAGTCCGTTTTTCCTGGAGCCCCGACTCAATATCAACATAGAACATATATTCCCATTTTGTACCTACAATTGGCCTAGACTCTAGCTTCGTTAGGTTTATATCATTCTCATAAAAAGCACCCAAAGCCTTATACAAGGCACCGGGTGAATGACCAGTCGTAAGAATAAGTGAGGTTTTCTCACACACATCTACGGAATCAGGCTTTTCTCTAGTAGCCACCACAAACCGTGTGTAGTTATGCTTATTGGTCTCCACTTCTGATTCAATTATCTCCAGACCATAGGCTTTTGCCGATTCTTCTGAAGCAATAGCTGCCTTAGTGACATCATTCCACCTCTTTATGTCAGCAGCACTTCCTGCTGTATCGTGGTGTTCAAATCTTTCTGCATTATGCAGATTAGTATCTAAAAATTCTAGACACTGACCTAAAGCTACCGGGTGGGAGTGTACCTCTTTAATATTTTCTATTTTCGCTCCTAGTAGGCCAATCAAACAGTGTTTAATGTGCAGATATATTTCACCCATTATCCAGATGTTGTGCTTCAAAACCAAATCGTAAACTTCATTAATTGAGCCATATAAGGAGTTCTCCATTGCACATACCAAATAATCAGCCTCACCTCTATCTAGAGCTTCAAATACTTCTTTGAATGTCTCGCACTTAATCAATTCAGTAGGCTCACCACCGAAATATTGTTTTTGAGCAACATCGTGAAAAGAATAATCTTGGCCTTGTATAGCTACTTTCATCGCTCGTTATTGTACCACGCCCTCAACAATATTTGACTTTATTCTATATTTATGTTAATATGATACCATAGGATTTTGTGTCTTTTTAAGTTAAGAATACCTGCCCTACCTCTTGACCAAAAGAGTTAAAAGTAGTAGTATTAATCATTGAATATCAGATAAATTTGGATAAAATCTATGAACAAATGTGAAGTAACAGGCAAAGGCAAGCAATTCGGCAACAATGTCAGCTTCTCTCAGCGCCACACTAAAAAAACCTGGAAGCCAAACTTACAGAAGAAGACTCTTGTTATTGATGGCAAAAAAGTCAAAATGAAGATTAGCACAAGCGCCCTAAGAACTTTGAAGCAAAAAGGCATAGTAGCTAAATAGCATCTACAATATTTAAAAAAAGTCCCTTTTTAATGGGGCTTTTTTAAGTTGAATTAGATTTTGAAGCTATTTTTTATTAACTTTTAAAACAACTGCACGGGTTTGAGATTTACCATCATCGGCGGACCTAGTAACTTTATAGGAATCAACTTGCTCTCCTAAATCAAAGCTAGACACTTTATTAAACTCATCTAAAGTTTCAGCTGGGACTTCATAGTTTAGACCCTCTACCTCATATTGGGAAGGAATGACTACAGATGGCTCAACACTCTTAATTACTGACATAGCGCCTACTTTATCTAGCGTAAACCCATTTCCACCAACAGGTAAGATTAATACATCTGTACCACCTACAGCTTCTAATACTTCATCGGAAAGATTAGGGTGTACGTGACCTAACACTGTCACAGTTAGACCGCTAACCATGAATTGATATACAGTTGCTGTTTGTTCTTCTTCGCTGTCCGTGTGCGCTCTAGTCTGTGTTCCCTTTACTGTCACATCACCAACCTCAAATTCTCCCGGACTTTCAAGAACTAATCGTGACTTTTTAGCAGCTTCATCATCTTTAGTCGCTGCTGAAGTATAAAAGGCCACCGTTTTATCACTCTGTATACTCTTGCCACCGATTTTCGATAGGTTATCATCCACTACAATAGTTGTGGATTTGGTTTTTATCCTAAAACAATTCGCACCAAAAAATTCTATTTCCATTATGTCTCCTTATTTTTGTTCAAATAAATTATCTTTATCAATAATAATTTGGTTTTTTGCCTGCATAACCAGTGACCAAAACTTATCATTAAGCTGTTTTCTATACTTCCACTCTTCAACTTCCAAAACAGCGTACCGCAACTCTTTATCTTCCTGCTTTTCAAGCTCTGCAACTGCCGACTCAGCTCTCGGAACAGAAACATCACCTATTATCAAAACATCTACAGGCGTATATTTATCTCTGGTAAACGCTCCTGAATATAGCAAGCCTGAAATATTCCCCACCTTATCCCATATCTTTTTGTCGACTGCACTAACTGGTTCATCGACCACTTTTGCTTTTTCAGAATCTTGATCTTTTGTATCAATTTCTTTTTCTTCATCCTTGTCTGCACTAGCTTTAGCCTTTGATTTATTACTCGATTTTTTACCAGTAAACAGTTCTCTTAGTGCTGAATAATGCTCATAGCTCTGGTCTACCTCATAGTACAATTTATTATTACTACTATCTGAAGTAATAACTCCTAAAGACAACAGATTTGCCAATTCTCTTCGCACAGAATTGATTTGCTCATCAATCTTTCTGGTTATTTCTCGCACATAAAACGGTCGATTAGGATTACTCATAAACAAGTTTAATAGTTTTGTTCTAGTTTTTGAGCCAAATAAATGTTCCACTGCACTACCTCTTTCCCTATTATTGTACCAGATTTGTTCAATCGTTATGAAAGATGATTTTTTATATACTCAAAAGCTTCTTCTGCCTGTTCAAACCAAACAATATCCTTATTACGTCTAAACCATGACCGCTGACGTCGTGCATATTGCATATCTGACTTGATGAACTCTTCTTCTATAGCTTCTATATAGAAGTCATCCTCTGCTGTCCTGTGTTTTAGGGCAATTTTATAGCCTATTGCATCAAATTCTTTAGGAGGCATGCCATATTTTTCAATGATACTTTCAACCTCGTCTAAAAAACCGCTTTTGAGCATTTTTTGTATACGTCTCTCGATTCGGCTTTTTAAGACCTCCTTTCCTGGGTCAATACCTACTATTATTGATCCCGGCATTTTACTAGATTTTTTTGAAGATTCACCTTGAGCTTCAATCACTCTAATTAAGTGTCTAGGATTTCTTTGATTCTTTGGAAGTTCCAGACCACTTTCTGTAATTATCTCCTGCAGCTGCTCGACTGTTTTTGAATCTAGTTCTTGTCTACTATACCTACTTACGGATTTACGAAAGTTAAAATTATACAGCAAAGAGTCTATATACAACCCTGTTCCACCGACCACAACCGGCAACTTTTGCCTATTTTTTATATTTTTAAGAGAAGTTTTTGCTAGTTTTTGAAATTCAGCAGCAGAAAATTTTTCAAACGGTTCAATAATATCTATTAAATGGTGCTGGATTTCTTTTATTTCCTGCTTGTTAGGCTTAGCTGTGCCTATGTCCAGCCCTTTTCGAACAGTTTGTGAATCCGCACATATAATTTCGCCATTAAACTTCTTAGCTACTTTCATAGCTAAATCAGACTTACCGCTAGCCGTCGGCCCCACAATAAATATAGTGTTTGGGGTTTGGTAGCTAGTAGTTAGGCTGCTTTCTCTTTCCCTATTTACCATTTACTAGACCCCACCTACCAAATCCGGCCACCATATCAACTCACCAACGTCTACATAAAATTTCCCATTTTGCTCTTTTAACACATAGCCTTCCGCCAACAAATGCTCTTTATGTGCCGACCTACCACCCGGATACCCACTGGCCAACCCGCCCTTTTTATTAACAACCCTATGCCAAGGTAAGTTCGGGTCACCGTAATGAGCCACTCCACCAACAATCCGCGATGCTCTAGGACTTCCTACCAAAGCCGCAATCTGCCCATATGTCATTATTCGACCTTTAGGTACCAGTGAAACAAGTGCCTCTACTCTTTGTTTAAAACTATTCTGCTCTTTCATTTACTAATAAATCTACCACATCGGGCCAGCTCTCACACCTAATAACTCCTGTCGGGGCAGTCTTGTTCCACCCATAATTTCCAAACAATATTGCATTCACCCCATTTTTAATTGCAGACTCGCAGTGCACAGGATTATCATCAATTAAATATTTTGTATCCAAATCACGGCATAACTCACCTTTAGATTTGTCCTTTTTATGTCCGGCAAAATACACTTCCAGGTCTAAATTAGGTAAATTACTCCTCACCCATGCATCTGTAGATTTTTGAAATTTCTCTTGCTTGCGCGAAGTAACCAAAATCAAACTATATTTTTTAGACAATTCACCTAGCGCAAACTCCGCTCCAGCCAGCAGCGGCATATTTTCATGGTTATTTGTCTTACTAATCAACCTTTCTTCGATTTCCTGATAATCAACATTAACATTTTTAGATTGCCAAACAGCTTCATAGTACCCCCAATAATCGGCCTCTACGGACCTATAGTCATCAGGCTGCAAATCAATGCCTAAATGATTATTAACTACCAGCCTAATTGTCTCAGTTGAATCACTTATTACATCGTCAATGTCTACCGCTATTTTTGGCTTCATAAACTAGACTGTATGACTCGAGATTTTGCCTCGTTTACCACTGTATTTATAAACTGTTCGTAGTGAAGCTCTGGATGTGTATCTATCACAGATATATCTTTTCTGACTCTAGGCGTGACAATACCATTTGAGATTTCTTTTTCTCCTATAACTATTGAGTATGGCACTTTAGCCACTTCAGCTTGCCTAATTTTCTTGCCAACAGATTCATTGTCATTATCTGTATAAGTTCTAATACCCTTTTTCTTGGCATATTCAGCAATTTTTGCAGCCATTTCTAGTGTTGGCTCTTCTTGGTTAACAGTTATGATCCGCACCTGCTCAGGAGCCAACCATATCGGGAACTTTCCGGCTGTATGCTCAATATACACACTCAAAAACCTCTCGAATGACCCTGCTATAGCAGCATGAATCATCACTATTCTTTCTTCTTCACTTTTTTCGTTTATACAAAATAGATCAAATCTTTCAGGCTGGTTAAAGTCTAGTTGAATGGTTGCAACTTGATGCTCTCTACCGATAGCATCCTTAGCTTGAAAATCAATCTTTGGACCATAAAAAGCAGCCTCTCCAACACCGATAGTCGTTTCTTTTCCAACTCTTTCTGTTACAAGTTCCGTTAACGTTTTTTGAGCATCTTTCCATAACTTAATGTCACCTAAATATTTTTCTGGTTCATCAGGGTCCATAAAAGATAATTCAGCCCTAACTTCCATGCCGAAAACACCATAAAACCTCTCGATAATATCCCAAATTTTTAGAGCTTCTTCTTTAATTTGATCACTTCTGCAGAATACATGTGCATCATCCTGAGTTATTGATCTTACTCTTGATAATCCTCCAAGCTCACCAGATTGTTCATCTCTATAAACCATTGTGGTATTACTAAAGCGTATCGGCAGCTCTCTATAACTATGCGGTTGGGATGCGTAAATTTGTGTATGATGTGGGCAGTTCATTGGCTTCATTACAAATTCATGACCTTCTCTAGTTGTCATACTAAATAGTTCATCTCCGAATTTTTCCCAATGACCACTTGTCTCGTACAAGTCTTTTTTAGTTATATGAGGTATATCAACCGGCAAATAATCATATTCTGACCTTAACTCTTGCACAAAATCATCTAAAGCCCGCCTAATTACAGTTCCTCTAGGAGTCCACAAAGGCAATCCTTGCCCTACAAGATCCGAGAACACAAACAAATCCATTTCCTTACCAATCTTACGATGATCTCGCTTCTTGGCCTCTTCTAGCATTTGTAAGTGCTTGTTTAATTCTTCTTTGGTTTTAAATGCTACCCCATATAGTCTCTGCATTTGCGGATTCTTCTCATCACCCCGCCAATAAGCACCAGCAACTCTCATTAGTTTAAAAGCACCAACTTTACCTGTACTTTCCACGTGAGGGCCCCTGCACAGATCTGTAAAATCACCATTTGTATAAAAAGAAACATCTCCAATTGCTACTTTTGACCCAGCTGCACCTTGTATTCCTGAAGGCAAACCCATCATGGCCGCCTCCAATTCTTTAGCTTTTGTCGTGCCTTCTCTGTTCAAATCATTCAGCAACTCTTCTTTATATGGCTGCTTATTAGATTTGGCCCATTTTAGAGCTTCATCTATCGATTTGTGTGATAATTCAAAAGTTTGATTCTGATTTATTACACTTCTCATTTCTTTTTCAATTTGCTTGAAATCATCTTCAGAGATAGTTGTCTCTGGTATATCTATATCGTAATAAAATCCATTCTCAACAACAGGCCCAACACCTAATTTTGCTTTAGGCCACAATTTCATTACAGCAGTTGCCATTATATGAGCCAAACTATGCCTCATTGCATACATTTCATCTGTGTTTTTACTCACTTACTTTCCTCCATACATTAAACTCTCTATTATCTTCTAACTCTGTTTCAAAAAGCTCATATCCCAGTCTTTTTGCTATACTGTTGCTCGCAATATTATTAGGTTCTGCTTTTATTATAATCTCTTTAATTCCTAGATTATTAAACCCAAAATCACCAATAGTTTTAGCCGCTTTAGAGGTAATACCCTTTCCTGAAACATCTTCAGCTATCCAATAGCCAATTTCTGGCCTTTTACCCTCTTCTAAGTTCATTAGACTAATGTGCCCGGCCAAAGCTCCTTCAACATACATTCCAAAACCATAGCCTAACCCTTGGGCTCTTTCATCTTCAGTCTTTTTGATAAATTCTAGGGAGTCTTCGGTAGATGTCGTTTGATTAACCCAAGGCAAAAAATTACCTAAATACTCTCTGTTGCCGTCAACTAAAGAAAACAAAGACTCAGCATCAGCTCTACTTAAGCTCTTTAACGTCAAGTTGTCATCTACATTTAATTGCTCGTATGAACCAGGCACAAGGCTTTCGCTCATTTCAGTCTCCTTTAAATTATAAAAACGCACTCTAATAGCATTTATTGCTATCTTGTGCGTTCCGGGCCCAATATTATAGGCTGTTCCACCGAAATCTTTCTCTCTTACAGTTTACGTAAACACACGTCCTCTGATAAACCCCGTGAAGCTCCATGGGTGGTGAGTCCACTTCTTAGCTATGACTTAATTATAGCACCTAATAAGTATTAGTATATAGCCTGTAATCCTTGGATTTCTATTGTCCAAATTAAATACAATTTAAATCATATTTAAATATGATTTTATACATAACAACAGGCAATATATTGATATGACCGTAGCTTAACCACTGCTACACCAAAACAGTAGCCAGACTGTTTTCCCCAAAGGCTAAAGCCTTTTAATAATCATACTTTTTGCTCCAGGTCCAAAAGTACGCAAAATTCGCTGTACAGCGAACCGCTCCCAGGCAACAAGCTTGTAAAACAACCCTATATCATAATCACTTTTAAAATAGACTAGTCCTGCGGAACTCACTGTCTATAAGACAGATCAAACAGTCCTCGCCCTAATCTCTTTAAAAGTTGATTATGTTATAAGGCGTTTTAGCCCGATGGAGATCAAACATCTAGTAGATGTTTAGCCGGCTGGTAGCTTTGTAGCCAAGCAGACCATAAAGAAGAATAACTTTAATCAATGAGTAAGCTTAGAATTTCATCGGACTTCTTTTTACTAAGTTCTAAAATTGTTAGTTTATGCTTATCAAGTACTTTATCCGTAATCCAAGTTCCAACTTTATAGACTATCCATCGTTCCTTAATTTTTGGGTGATAGAACTTCCAATCTCTATATTTCTCTTCAAAATCCTTATTACTTATATGTTCTAACTTTTTGAACCATAGCTCCAAGTTTTTTTCTGGTACATTTCTATAATCTCCGTACGGTTGCCAAACTCCACAGTGTTCTCTTTCAAAAACTGTTGCCATGCCTTCGTATATAACATTATCTAGAGCCGAGAACGGACCAGTAGTGCCTGTAAAGTTCTGAAGTACATGAAATGCTTCGTGAAATATCGTAGGCTTGATATCTCTTATCTGTTTGTTTTTGTCTTTAAATTTTGGATCAATAGAAACCGTAATAGTATCAGGTGAATAAGCAAAACCACCAATGCCACTTTCTGGAATAATCCCAAAATCACTAAAGTAAATATTTATTGTTTTAGGTAGACCAGGTAGCAACTTGCAAACTTCTCTGTATGACTCATCTATACTTTTTTCAAAATTCTTGTCTGTTTTCTCGTTGTGATAGTAAATTATCTTTATCATAAACTTACTATACCAAAAACAGAAAAACTACCTCTATAGATCAAGCGCAGACAAGGTTATGCACCATCACTGAAAAGGCTTTAGCCTTTAGTGGAATATAGCTCCTTATAATCCTGCAGCTACCCCAGCCATAAAACAAGAATACCGATGATTTATAAATAATCTATTTTAAGAATCAAGCAGTAAGCTAATCCAAAAGTTTTCTACTCTTAAGCTACTTTTGGGCACCTTTAGGTGTTCTTACTGCGCTTAAAACAGTTATTTATATTCATAGTGCTATTCTTGTCGGGCTGGCAGTTTTGGCTTCCGTTTTGCTGTCAAAACGAAAGAAATATATCAATGGCTTACAACCATAAAAGTGCTATTTAATTCAAAAGTCTTACGTTGTTAACCTAAAAATAAAAACATCGTGTCCTCTCGCAAATAGACACGATGTTTTCGTCTGGAGCTTTTATAAAAACCGCTCCCAGAACTCCCTCACTGCCAATATATTACAGCAAATAGTACTATAATGCTAGTAGATTTTTGCTGGCTTTATCCACACACTGTGGGAAAAAAATAATATATCATAAGCGGTATAATTTTTTGATATATTTGATAACAACACCTTAAATGATATAATTTACAAGTATTTCAGGGGCGATTAGCTCATTTGGCTAGAGCGCTACATTGACGTTGTAGAGGTGGCAGGTTCGAATCCTGCATCGCCCACCATAAGATTATAATTAAGTCTAGGAGCTAAAGTAATGAACAGTTCTACAGAATACCCTGACATAGATGCGCAAAACGAAGCTGCGAGAATAAGAAGCGAGAAGACCGGAAAGCCCTTTCATGAAACAGTTTCAGTAAGAGGAATGGCACGAGCTGTTGAGCAGACTCGAAGCCTCCTGGAACCCGTGGAACGACCTAACCCAGATCCTAAACCAGATAAATAACCTACTCCTTCTGATACCCCTCACATACCCTCATCATATACCGCAAATTATGTATCGATGCCAAAGTTCCAGCCAAAGGCTCTTTAACTTTAAACTGATGACGTAAAAAAGCTCTACTAAACCCTTCTGAGCAAGCGTAACAATCACAACCTTCTTCTATAGGCCTATTGTCAACCTCATATTTCTTATTAGTTAAAATCATCCTTTCCGTACTAGCTTCATTAATGGCGGACTCGTAGGGCTGTACAGTCTGGGATGGAGTTCGAGTATTGCCGCGAAGTCGTACATTAGGCACGGCTAGTGACGAAGCCACAGAACTACGCCCAGAATGTGCACCCTCACGTGTTCGCCACACCATGCCGTGTCGTGCATTGCGTGTAGGTAGCACACAATCCAGCATATCAATCCCGTTATCAACTGCTATCCGTAAATCTTCAGGAGTTCCTACCCCCAATAAAAACCTGGGTAATTTCTTGTCATACAGAGGAGCTAAAGCTTCAAGTACTCTTTTCATCTCTTCTCGACTCTCACCAACAGATAAGCCACCAATTGCAACACCGTCTACACCACTTTTTTGAACAATTTCTAAACTCTCTCTACGCAAACCTAGATCTAACCCACCCTGAACTACACCAAAAAGCATTGGTCGCTTGCTCTGTTCCATGTCCTTAGTAAGCTTTTTAAACACTGAAACGCATCTATCTAGCCATCGGTGCGTCCTATCAAATGCATCTTTAACTTGCTCATCTGTTGCCCTGTCTAGCCCAATTAAATGATCAAATGCTACTATCATATCAGCACCTAAATCTAGCTGTATTTGTATCGATTTTTCAGGTGTTATAAAGCGCTTATCACCATTTAGTGGGTTCTTAAATTCCACCCCTTCTTCATTTATTTTTACATGCTTATCTAGAGAAAATATCTGAAACCCTCCAGAATCAGTTAGAATTGGTCCTTTTCTATTAGAAAATTTATGTATCCCACCCAACTCCTTAATAACGCTCTCTCCAGGCTGTAAATGTAAATGATAAGTATTAGCTAAAACAACATCCACCCCTGTACTTTCTACCTGCTCAGGAGTTAAACTTTTAACAGCTCCTCTGGTGCCATCTGGCATAAAAGTCGGGGTTTTTACCTTGCCCGCTCGTGTATTAAGCACACCAGACCGACCATATTGTCCGAATGTAAAATTTTCAACAAAATTATTGTTCATAACAGAGGTATAGTATAGCACGCACTATTGACTTTTTTATCTCTTTATGTTAACATAAGCACGTTAAGGTGAGGTATGTGTGAAAAACACGTCGAACACGCTTGACGGCTTCAGACTCTTTTATGAAGAGTTGACGTCAGTTCAGTTGCAACGCAACAGAGTTAGACGACCAAGACCAAGCCGTCAAAAGCGAACTTAACGGTTAGAGTGGACGACCGGGATCCCTTCTGTTTTTACAGAGGGGATTTTTGTTTACCACACCCTTTCACTATTTATCCACTAGCATTATGTCTTGCGTTATGTCAATATATTGTCATGGTATGCCCTTATTGCAATAGTGATACGAAAGTTACAAACAGCCGAGCACGCCTACATGGTACTCAGGTGTGGCGTAGACGAGTTTGTGTTAGCTGTGACAGCATATGGTCAACTCATGAAATAATTGATCTTTCTACAAGCCACAAAGTCTTAAGCCGTACAGGGCAACTTCAACCATTTTCTAGGGATAAGCTACTGTTTAGCGTAAAAAGCTCGTTAAGACACCGAGAAACAGCTGAAAAAGATTCTACCGCCCTTACAGATACTATATTTGGCAAAATCCTATCATTAAAATCTCCAACTATTAAAACGACCCAAATTATAAAGATATCAGCTCAAGTAATTGGAAACTTTGACCATACAGCCGGCGAAGTATATAAATCACTTTACACTTGAAGAGACAAAACAATAAGCCCAACTACCAACAGTCTAATCTTCTTTGTGAGATGTAACTGTACCTTTTTCAGTTTTTACTGCTTTTTCTGTAACATCAAATTTACCCATATATTTACCGAACATCAATCTTGTCTGAGAATACAGTGCAGCCATCGAGCTGTAAAAAATAGTCGTAATTGGCAATAACCCCCATTGCAACACCATCATTACCGTTCTGTGCTTCTTATAACGCAATGGTTTAGGAGGTAGAATCTTAAAGCTTAGATATAAAGTTATTAGAATACCTAGCATTGCAATTGTTTGTATACGACTAGCCACCTGAGGCAACTGATTGGCAATAAAGTCTTTTTGGTGGAATATCCATGGTATCAATGCTCCAAAAGCTAATATCAATGGTGCCGTCGCCCAGCTAAAATGGCCCTCTAACAGTCTTAGGAACTTAAATATAACATCTGTTTTAGGTATCTTATTCTTTGTCATAAACCCATATTTAGCAACATAAGCTATATCTGATGAACCCCAAGCCCAACGCCTTAACTGTATAAATTGTGCTTTTAGTGTCCGTTTGTACCCATCAGCCAGCACCGCATCCTGATAGATTGGCAAAAATATTGGCACAACTTCGTGTTTGCCATTAAAGGTAAAATAACTTCTCCAGAACTGATGACCATCCTCGACAATAGTTCTATTACTCCAAAAGTCCGTTTCTATTAATGATGCCAAAGGCTGAGCATGAGCAGAAAAGTTCCTAAGCATATGCTGCCTAAGACCTTGAATTAGCATCCAGTATGAGTTACCCGTAGCGATAACCCTCATGGGTGCAGGCGCATCCCAAATATTGTTTGTGAACATAGGTATAGGCTGAAACGACATATATAAAGGGTCGTGACAGACTGAATAGACATAATTTAAACAGCTAAAATAGCGTTCATGAGGTCTATTATCTGCATCTAGGGTCGTAACCAATACATGCAAAGGATCAATGTCTTTTTCCTCTACTATCTCCTGTAACCTCCGCCCAGTATAGGTTATATTTGGTCCTTTTCCGATAACCTCACCTTTAACCCCCTTTGGATGCATAACTGCTTCAGTATGCATAAACACACCCTTATACTTATCTAGTATTTTCTTATTTTGGGCTATTGCAGCCTCTCCTCCACGCTCTTCATAGGCAAGCATGAGAATGATTTTTTTAGGGTCACCCTTGCTATTTTTTACAGCTTCAAGCGTTGGGATTAATGTTTCTTTTGTCTCGTTGTATGTTGCAATTATTACAGCATGGATTATTTGTTCAGAATCTATACCATTTGGCTCTTTATCAATTCTTGCAAGGTTTTGCCTGTGCCATTTGGGATAATAATTGTTTTTATCTCTTTCTATTAAGTCTTCTGTGAGCTCTTCCCAGTCAACAGCAGTGTGCTCTTCAAATAACCTCCAGCCTTGCACTGACCTCATATTAAGCGCCACGGCTTTAACAAACCAAAGTATCAGATACCCTATCATTAAAATTACTGCAAGCTCTACATTAACTATGGCAAGAATAAAAGGTAGGCTTAAAGCAGTCCAAGCTAAGGTTCCTGGTAGAATTTCAAAGAATCTATACTTCCAGCTCTTTTTATTATCATATGGTATTTCAAACTTACCCATTGTTATAATTACAACGTCCTAGTCAGCGCATTGAAGATGATTATAGACATAATTAGCAATAGAATATT
This sequence comes from bacterium, assembly GCA_030430915.1. Classification (GTDB taxonomy): domain Bacteria; phylum Patescibacteriota; class Saccharimonadia; order Saccharimonadales; family SZUA-47; genus JAUIKH01. The sequence continues at coordinate 30,495 of JAUIKH010000001.1, forward strand.
CATTCCCAGCAATCCTACAGCCAAATGTCTCCTTTTGGGATATATTTTTAGACTAAGGATAATTGAGGCTACTGTCACAACTACAGAAAATACAGCAAACTGGTAAAGCTCCTCTGTTGGCCCACTTATTTGACCAATTTTTGTAGTATCTCTATAAGCAACTATGCTTGTAGGGTTTTCAGACGGGTTTAAGCCCAAAATAACCCCTAAAAATGATAGTAAAAACAGAGCCATGTTGGCCCCTAACAGAGACAATACAGTTCTATCATGAAAATAATTCTTCGGAAGTTTCATATTTATCACTTAGTATATATGAGTTATTGAGGAGTGTAAAAACAGATTAAGATTTAAGATGGTGCGAGTAGCGGGAGTCGAACCCGCCTCTCATGCTTGGGAAGCATACATACTACCGATGTACTATACTCGCATAATATATTTAAAATTATAAACCAAAATATTTTACCACTTAAACAGATACTTAGAATAACTGCTTATTTATGCAGGTGTAACAATTGGCGATAGCTTACCAGCTTCAATTAAGTCATGTACATATTGACTAAAATCAATTATAGGTGGCTTTTCAGCACCAGCCATATCAAATTTTTCTGGTTCACCGCCTATTCCCAGATGCGCTGAAGCTTCATGCATGTCATCTCCCTCTTCATAAGCATGCATCATACTAAAATCATTATCGTGATAATCAGCTAAGCCATGCACACCTACTTCATGTGCAACTACTATAATGTCGCCGCTACCATTAGTCTTTACTCTTACAGGTTCTCTCATATTAGTTTCATAATTATCTACATATTCGACATCTGGGTAGTCTGTTGCTTTTATGTCTAGGGTTTCCCTGTCTCTCATACCTACATCAGAAAACACCTCCGTAACACCTTCTGCAACACATATACCATTTATAGCTCTTACAATTTGCATTTCACCGTTTAAGCAGGTGGGGTCACTTGAAACATCTAATTGAATATTAAATATTCTTTCTTCTTCACCAGATTCAATCTGATTTAAATTCTCTATAATTTGTCTTGTGTCTTCGTTTTTTGGGCCATGAGGAAGCTCCTCTTTAAGGTATGAAATGATGAACTCAAGCGCTTGAGGATTTACATTGTAATTTTGTGAATCACCATTAATATCACTTGTATAAATATTAAATTTAACTCCCGATATAGATTCATATGCTCCAGCAAACAATTTATGTTCATCTAGAAGACTCTCGCTACTTAGACGACTACCACCTCCTAATGCACTCCTTAATGCATCTTCAGCCGCTTTATTCTCATCAACAAATGGTTCATCTTTTACCTCAGGTAGTTCTTCGGCATCTAATAATAGATGGTCATATGGTCCAACAGTTTCTATTGCTTCAGCTACTTCTTCTGCATCTCCCTCTACCACTTGTTCAACAGGGGTAATATCACTAGTATCCTCAGCGGTTGACTTTTCTAGCATAGTAACCCCTCCAGCAGCAACGCCTGATAGCATTATTACAGCAGCTATTTCTCGCTTTCTACGACCTACAAAGTCTTTTACACGTTCTAATCTGCCTTTTGGTACATGTGTATCAAAATCATCTAAGCCTATAGCTATTCTCCTGTCCCTTTCCTCAAGTGCATCGTCCAGACTAAAGCTTCTCGGCACAGAAAATGGATCATCATCCCAAATATCATCAATAGACTCGCTACTTTCACTAGCAGCTATATAAAAGGGGTCTGAATCTATCGGTGTTTTTACCATAATATTTGTTTTTGTATTAACTATAATATTTTAGCATTCTTTGTGCCTTTTGTCAATTATTATCAGCTGGGTGATAGATATTACTATTTCTTTTTACTGGCTAGCCAGTCAGGCACTGGAACAAAACTAATTTTTTCCCAGCTATCAATTTCTTTTTCAGTTACATTATAGACTGCCTGATAAGCAGTCTCTACACTCCCATGTAGAGCTTCAGAAATCTCCAAGCCTAGTCTGTCTGCTGTGTTTTTTAGCAAGCTTTCATTGTCTGTTTCTATCTCAACAAAACTAGGTATCCATGGCCATGTATCTAGTTCTATCTCAGCGCCATCAAGCATCCAACTTTCTCGTTTTGTTTCTTGAGTAGACACCAGCTTCATACCGACCAACTCCAAAAAACTAGAGGTTGCTTCGATACTATCAACAATAATAGTAACCTCTTTAGTGCCATTAATTGTTCTGTCGTTTAGCTGTTTATAGCTTAGTGTTACCTTATCGCCTTCATCACGCACCCTAACCCATCCATTCACATTCGCCAATTTTCCATCTGGATAGTCGTATATTTTACGCACCATTAATCTTTCGTTTTCAACTAATTTTGCACCTTGATATTCTAGCTTCTTACGAAATTCTTCTAAATTAACATCCAACCATTTTGCCTCTATCTCAGTTTGCATACAATAATTATACAGTAAAAATTAGGTGCTTTATTTCCGCAATGATTTGTTTGGAGTGTAAATACGAGACAGGTTTAAGCAGCTGCCTAGTTTACTTTTTTGAAAATATAGTTATTAGCGACCTTAGTGTAGCCAATACCTTTCATTGAAGCCTGTATCTCAGATTTTGTTGGATGTAAACCCTTCTTAGGAGTGAAATAACTGTCCAAATCACTGGTGCTTATCCGCCAGGTGTCTTTAGTGTGATTAACGACAGCTATAAGTTCATATTCAGGATCAACATGTGCCATCGCTGCATCACCATGACTATTATTAGCTAGCAATATGCCGTTGTTTTTCAATAGATTCTTACCAGCTTGAGACACAAACCCTGCGTATTGTGAAATGAGTAAATCAAAGGACTCAACCTCAATTGGTAGTGGCTTTTCATAGTTTTGCTGTGCAACAAATATTTCTGGATCTTCTCTGTATTGCTTGTTTTTGATCACCATTTGTCTCACTTCTTTGTCCTCAAAGAACTGTTTTACTCGCCTGTCGCTATCAATAAATGCCGTTTTTGGGTAAAAAAAGGCAGGCGTAATGTGCACAAAACTACCCAAATATATCGCAGATTTTATTTGGTATGTGTCACGAAGTAATTCAAAAAGATGTAGACGCTCAAATTCATTATCAATGAAGTACTTTTTGTATAATTCCAAATTTTTATTCATAAGGCTATTGTAGCAAACAGAAAACACTATATCTCCATAACGCTTATATCAATGAACAGTAGCTCAAAAGTATTTTAACTTCAGTTTAAAACCAGCTGAGTTTGTTCGGCTGTAATTCAAAACACCCCATATCAGGGGTGTTTGGATTTACGTTCTGGTGGGCCCGACCGAATTAGCGGGCTATAGCCCTTCTTTCGTTTGTTCGAAAAGCAAATACCTTCGAAAGGTGCTTTCTTTTCTTCTCTGCACTTCGCGACCGGCGCTCCTTACAGGAGCAACCGCCGATTTAAATCACGAGAAGAGTCTCGTCAAAGAAAAAAGCCCCATCATAAATGATGAGACTTTTGTCTTGGCGGGCCCGACCGGATTTGAACCGGCGATCTCCTCCGTGACAGGGAGGCGTGTTAGGCCAGCTACACCACGAGCCCGCATTTTTGTCTTAATAGTTAGATTAAGTCTACCTGTTAGGACTTCGAGAAGTTTAGCATTTTAAGAAGTTAAAATCAACTATTTACCTTAATACCTAGTTTTCAGGTAACGATATATATAGCCTATAAGGCTGCTTTTCTTTCATGTCATTCAGTACACCCGATAAATCATTAAGCATAAATATTATGTGTGCGCCTTCTATTTTGTCGCCTTCTCTACCAACGTTTTTTACAATTTCTAAAGCGTAACCTGTTCTATATGGAGTGACAGTGATATCTGAATATTGCCCTTCTTCAAGCTTGAATAGAGTATCAACAGTCTGTTGTGAGACATTACGATTATTAGCATCAACCAGCCCAAACTCTCCACCATTTTCTTTAGTACCCTCATCGTTTGAATACTCCTTAGCAACCTCTGCAAAATCTGCTCCCGCTTCCAGCTTGGCTAGAGCTTCTTTAGCTCTATTCTCCGTATCTTGATCGAGTGCCCTTGTTACCTTTTGAGCCAGTAATTCATCGCTTAGACTTCGCTTAAAGTCGTCCGTAGACCAATCCCAATAATTTCTCAGAACGTCTTCAAATATCTCATCTGTACTACCAAGACGGTTTTGCTCTCTTGCAATTCGAATCTGATTATTAATCTCTTCATCGCTGACTGTTATATTATTTTCTTCAGCAATTTTTTTTATATAAGCATGGTTAACTACATCATCCAACGCTCGTTTTTTATAATCCGTCAGCTGAGCTTTACCTTCATCAGATTCAAAACTAAGTTGCTGTTGGGTTTCGTGATAATGTATATATTGCCGTAGCTCAAATAGGTAGTTCTCATATGCAATTAGCGTGTTTCCAGTCCTAGCAATCGGAAAAGGAATTACTTTAGTCACCTGATACATGAAGCTGGACGTCGTCTGTTGACGATAAAGCATTAGAACAGATATGGTTGTAAACAATAGTACTATCGCTATCAGGATAGACGTAGTTAGTATTATGATTCGATGCTTAGAATGTTGCAGCGGATAAATGTACTTACGTGCACCAGACAACACCTCTTCTCTATGCTCTGCTACATTATCGTTTGTAATTCTAGGTACTTTTGTACTGCCGACTGTGTCTTTCTTTAAAGCACGCTTGTCCTTGAATTTTTTAATTCTCTTTTTCAATTATCTGCTCTTTTCATGGCTAGTTTTTTGTGCACGTTCGTCAGGCTGACCTATTACTGTACCGTGATCCCTGAGAATTATTGCTAATTCTTTTGACACAGCGGCTGGATGATGAACATCATTTATAACAATTTCACCTAGGTAAGTCTGTATTATTATTGTACCAAATCCCAGTAATGTTTCTTGTATTCCAACTACCTGATAGTTCACAGACTGCACATGATTCAGCCCGATATCGGCAAAACTCTTAGTAAACATACCCTTCTGAGTTATCTGGATAAATCTCTGGTCTGTTGCAATATAGACTGTAAAGTACCAATAAATCCAGGACGGAAAAGCAACAATAATACCTACGATAAAGCCCGCCGCCAAACCTCCATAAAAATAGCTTAGTTCAGGCTTAATGAAAGATGGTATCGTTCCTAAAAGTATTGCTATCATGAACAAAATCAGGCCTTTACGCATAACAACCGGATGCTTCCTAAATGCATAAAGGACTTCTTCATCCTCATATTGGTCTTTAAAAGCTAGCTTTTTATTCTGCTTAGGCATACCTAGTAGTAGCCTCTTGGGTAGTTATATTCATTACCATAAGCATAGTTTACCTTAGAAAGTCGACAGTTTACAGTGTATATACTATAATTCATCTAATATTGGCCTGGTAGCTCAATGGATAGAGCAGCTCATGACCTCAAGGAGAAGGTTGTAGGCGAAAAATGCCAGTGGCATTTTGAGGAGTCTTTACTTGGTTGAACGAGCCCAGCCTCTGTTTTAAGAGGCTGGGTTGCCGAGTGAACATGGATAGTCGACTCTTAGAGTCGAACCCTTTATAATTAAATCTATACTTGGCCTGGTAGCTCAATGGATAGAGCAGCTCCGTCCTAAGGAGAAGGTTGTAGGTTCGACTCCTACCCGGGTCGCCATATAAAAAGCACTACATTTTGTGGTGCTTTTTATATGATTATCGGTAAGTAGAAACTACAACCTGTAAGGTTGAAGGTGAGCAGTGCCATTCGAGCACTGCTCAAGAGAATCTTTCAGCAATGAAACTTGTTTAATGCTTGAAAGTTCTGGGCCCGCAGAATGTGGGCGACTCCTACCCGGGTCGCCAATTTTGATTACTATTAAGTCCTTCATGCCGTAATATACAACTAAAAACTTAAACAAAGTTAAAACAAATAATTATTGTTCTGACTTTCTTAAGAACGTTAGAATATACTACAAAGTAATTACTTTAAGCCATATTACCCATGATGAATAAACAATTAAAGATTACCCTCGTTCGTGGCCTTCGTATATGTGCAGATACTCTGATTTATCATAGCTAAACAACTCATCGTCGTTAAAAAACCTAGCTACTTCTTTTTTACCATTTTCTTTACTGTCTGAGGCATGCACCAAATTCCTGCCTGTTCCGATAGCCATATCCCCTCTTATTGTTCCGGCTTCTGCTTCTCTGGGATTCGTTGCCCCGAGAATTATTCTAATAGAATTAACACACTCAAAACCTTCGATTGCCATTACAATCACTGGTGAGCTCTTCATAAAATTTTCTAATCCTTTATAAAACGGCTTGTCAGTCAAATGTGAATAATGAGCTTCCAGCAAAGCACTATCTAAAGATGTCATTTTGATTCCAAGAATCTTTAACCCCTTCATCTCAAACCTTTTTATAATATCTCCGACTAAACCCCTTTGCACTGCATCTGGCTTTAAAATTATTAGTGATTTCTCCATAGATTTTTATCCTGTTTATTACACATTAGTATAGCAAACAGATATAAAACAGTAAAAACTAGACAATTTCTCAATATTTCAAATTCAGTAAATGTGTCGTACAATAAAATTAATGAGCCAAGACAAAAAACAATTTTCAAAACTAAAAACCGACTTTCTAGAATACTTAGAAATTGAACAAAACAGATCACAAAAAACTATCCAGAACTATGACCATTACTTAACTAGGCTTATAGATTATGCAGGAGACATTAATATTTCAGAAATTGACCCTGAGTTAATCCGTAAATGGCGCCTATGGCTTAACAGGCTAGGCACTAATACATCAGATGAGCTACGCAAGAACACCCAGAACTACCATCTGATAGCCTTACGTAGTTTTTTACGCTTCTGTGCTAAAAGAGGCGTAGAAGCTATGCCAGCAGATAAGATTGAGTTAGCAAAATCTGCACGTAAACAAGTTACTTTCCTGAACCCTGAAGAACTAGAAAGACTATTTAATGCACCGAAAATTGATAAGGATATAGGCTTGCGTGACCGTGCCATTTTAGAGCTGCTGTTCTCTAGTGGACTGCGTGTGTCTGAGTTAGTCGGCTTGGATAAAGATGACGTAAATTTAAAACGTAAAGAATTCATGGTAAGAGGTAAAGGCCAGAAAGACCGGCCAATATTTATTAGTGATGCAGCAGCCTGGTGGCTTAAACAATACTTAGACAAGCGTACAGACAACTCTAAGCCACTGTTCATACGCTACAGCGGAAACAAAAAGGTTTCAACCAGTGGCAATTACTACAGACTTACGGTCAGGAGTGTTCAGAGGCTAGTCGCCAGATATGCGAAGCTAGCTGGAATAACGAAACATGTCAGCCCTCATACCTTACGTCACAGCTTTGCAACTGATTTATTAATGAATGGTGCAGACTTGCGCTCCGTTCAAGCCATGCTAGGCCATAGTAATATTTCAACTACTCAAATATACACACATATAACGGACCCACACCTAAAAAGTGTCCATGAAAAATTCCACAGTAAAAAAATTATTGACTAAGGGTATCTTTTATATTTCCAGCTACCATCACTGGCTCTTCCGTTACAAATACCTTCTCCAGTTATAGGGTTTGGTGCATCGTTAGCTTTTCCTCTTGGTAAATAAACTTCGGTTTCATCAAATTCCTGATCGTTGACAAATCCTGCTGCCTGAGAAAAACGCATAGTTAATTTAGGTTTGAATATCCAGCAACCTTGGTCACCATTAGTACTTAGTATTAATGATTGCCATCCTCTTGAATCATTTGGTGGATTATAGTCATGGCTAACCCATTCACCATTAGTACATGCGTTGTCTGTTGGGCCATAGTCATTACTCGTACCATCGCCCCATTCCCATGTGCAGCCCGTTACTACGCCTGCGGGATTCACTGAAGCATTCATGAATGATGCAGACCAATTAAAATCTGGAGCATTTGGATCTGGAGTACCATTTCCGCATCCAGGTGGACGTGGTGTTGACGTGCAACCACCAATCCCAGCATTACCGAGTCTGGTAGTAGGTGCCGATGAACTTGGAGGGGTTTCAGATATTGTATAGGTAGTACTACCTAGCACACCACTACATAAATCATTTACTGACTCATTGCCTGACTCTGTATTGACCTCTAGTAGTTTACATATACCTGCAAAAGATTGCAGTACAGCTTCTGGTGGATTCTCGACAGAACTAAACGGCGCGTTTATCTGTAGTCTTCTTACTACATCATTAGCTCTTGCTGTAACATCTATTTTTATCTGTGCCCCAACAAACTCCGCATCACCACTTGCCGTAGTGCCTGAGATATTAACACTAGCATTTTCATATACAGGCTTAATCCTAGCTAAGTAACTGTCGGAGCTTAAATCTCCTGTACTTATTGCAACATCACAGGTACCTAAATTTGTGCAATAAACAGGTACTACATCTCCTCTGGTGTCTTTATCGATAGTATATGTGCCAGGATTACCACCTCCCCCGCCACGACATGGCGCAAGATACATGTACTCTGAATTACTTAATAAACTTGCCCTGCTATATGTAGATGTATTTGTTAAATCTATCTTAAGTAACGGCATTGTTCCGCCTCTAGTAGGTGGGAATTCACCTGCATTATCGCATTCAGGCAATGTTGCAGTTGTATTTAAATTATCATCGGAATTACTCCAAGAAATATTTAGTGTCGAGTAAGCTCCAGAGCTTGACTTCAACTCGACTAGTTTTGATTCTGATGAGCTAACATCATACTTAAGTTCTTTTGGAGACTGATCATATAGCACACAGCTATATTGAATCTGACCCGCTCCTCCGTCTATATCTGTTTCAGCAGAAGTAAAAAGAGGTCTAACCGTTCCATCACTTGAAACATCATCCTCTGGGTTACAGCCTGTTTTTTCATCGTCGTATAAACCAGGGTTACTTAAAATTTTTGAATAAACCTCGTTTGCTGCTGACTCCGAAGCATACAGGGCTTGACGGCTTAACTGTCTATCAAGAGCCTGGCGTTGCTCGCGCTGCATTATTCTAGTGAATCCCAATGTTATCAAAGCAAGAATTACCATTATTATAGACGCCACAAATATAGCAACTACACCAGATTGCTTATTTTTTAGCCCCAAACTCTTTTTCATAAGCGTATTATAACCTCTTTCCTACTATTAATGAAATGGAAGATTTAGCACAAAATTCTGCTCCTGCAAATGCCGCTCTACACACTTTAGTATCGTCTATGGAGTCGTTGTCTGTATCAATAAACTCCATTAAATCCTCGTCTCCATACATTACCTCTACATCTATTCTGTAAAGGTCAGTTGAACCAAACCTTTCTACACTAAATTTAGTTAGGCGCATATTCTCAGAAAGTAATTCTACGCCATCTGTAGCTCCTGTTCCTGCAGAAGGATTACCTGTCGCGTCATCTAAGTTAGCAGGGTTTAAGCTACAGTTTGCAACATCTGGTTGATCGACCCATAATACATGGCGCTTCTCTTTGGTACCACCAGCAGGATTATCCTTTAGTTGGCGATCAATCGCGAATGTGTATCGCTTAGACCCAATACAAATTACGTCTGTGTCGGTAATGCCAACATCAATGTTCGGTCCTGCTATTGGTGTCATAGGCAGAGAAACCGCATCATTAGAAAACCTGATAGACTCACCTATTTCTTCGACCACCAGTCTAGCTGCTTCTTGAGTCCTAGCCTGATTTACTCCTTTGTAGTACATCTTTGTAATTTGCAATATTCCAGCAATGCATAGCATTAAAACTAGAGAGAAAATGGCTGTAGATATCATTAACTCAATTATTGTGAAGCCCTTTTGTGTTTTTTTAAGTTTAAGTTTATGCATTAAAAAACTCCCGGTCTATAGTATAGTTGCAATTCTTCGTCTACACCTCCACCACCAACCCTTTCCCATACAACACTTACCCTATAGGTGCCACTGGGTGGCGTAGTTGCTGGTACTGTTGGTACTGGTACAATTGCAACATTATAAAACCCGTCTCCTCCATTACCGTTCGTAGTAGCACAAACGTCATTAGTGTTTATATCCAGCTCAACTCCAGTGGAGCTGATAGGGTTTACGCCGGTGTTAATGCAAAAATCATCAGTACCTGAAAAATCAGGAAAAGATATACCAGCCTTACTATAGGCTTTCAATAGTTCCAGCTGTGTTTCGGCTATCTTTAGTGCCTCTGTTCTTTCTTGAGCGGCTCTACCTGTTGCTAAACTCCGATTAGCTATGCCAAATGCCGCACCAAGCATTATTCCAATTACTGCCATGGCTATTAAAACTTCAACTATTGTGTCGCCTCGTTGTTTACTCATAGTTTAATCACACCTCGTATCGTAATCATCTATTTTTAAAACCGTGGTAGTACTACTGCCGCCTCCAATAGTAACTGATGCTTTCTTGTTGGTATTTGATGCATCTTCAAGACAGATTATCACTGCTTTACTTACATCTATAGAATTAAATCCGCTCACCCCTTCGATTGGGTTCATTTTACTAACAGCGTCTGTTCTTGACTCCCCAATACTAGTTGTTGGCACGCCGCCACTGAGCACAGACTGAGATAGGTTTGTGCTGGCTCGTAAGCTACTTCCTTCAAAATTAGATAAAATTGCTACTGTACCGAATTCTTCTGGGGTTAAATTGTCATTAAAAACCTTAGTCACCTTTAGACCAAACCTTGTGCTTGCCTCCTCGACCATGCCTGGAATATCAGCTGCCACGGGCTTAGTCTGATCAATAGTCGTTGCTATTACATCTGGGTCTGAGGTATTCACATATCTTCTACCCGCCAGATTATATATTAAAAATTCATCTTCTTCTCCGTCTGGAGCAAATTGTATGGCTTTACCAACATACAGGCATTGGTTATTTGAACCAACCAAAGAAGCTCCTCCTGAATCGGAAATATTAGGTTTGTCAGCGTTTGGAGCAGTGCAGTTTACTTGTGCTTCGAATGGGTAATAACCAGTTGTAACATCATTCATAACATCACGTATTTTGGCATCAAATTCTCGTACGCTTTGGGCAAATTGAACTTGTTGTTGTCGCCCATTAATTGCAACTATTGCCCCAACAAAAATAAGCCCTGATGCAGCAATAAAAATCATTACCTCGATTATCGAAAAGCCCGCACCCTTGTTACCTATCATAGATTTCAGTATACCATAAGCTCAATCAGTCACCGCCCCTGAATTTACCCACCCCTACTGTACAAGGTCGGACCTTGTACAGTAGGGTGTGATTTTCTTTCAGGATGACTGTTCTACAAGTATAGGAAGGTGCTGGTGTACCAATCTAATAAACTTTGACCGAATAGGAAGCTGAAATATAAACCTAATATTAGAAATGGTCCGAACGGGATTTTCAGTTTTAATTTTTTTTTGCTATGAATTAGCATAGGCAAAGCCAAAATTAGTCCTAACATCGAGGCAAAAAACAAGCATAGCCATGCCAAGAACGGGTTAGCCAGAAACAAACCAATTGCTACACCTAATCGCACATCTCCATCACCTATCCATTTGCCGTCCGATACGACGTGTAAAAACCAGAACAGACCAGCTGACACCAATAGCGACAAGATAGTCGCCGTGATTGCTTCAATTAAGCCTTGAGTGTTAACAAAATAGCTAATGATTCTATATGCTAGTGCTGTGTAGATTAGTGGATAAACTAGCTTGTTAGGTAGCAAGTACCAGCGTATATCAAAAACTATTAACGCAGACATCAGCACCAAACCAAATAACCATATTACAAACAACGATAATGCCAGTCCGCTAATCTCATATGGGAAATAGAGGTAAGAAAACAAAAACGCCAAGCCTGTGAATAGCTCAACTAATGGATAGAATACCGATAATTTTTTCTTACAATATCGACACTTGCCAGCTGTTGATAACCAGCTAAGAATTGGTATTAAATCAATTACAGATAGTTTATGCTTGCAGAAATCACACTTGGACCTGCCCTTTACCCAGTCTTTTTTAGCTTTCATGCGATCTACCATCGCCAGAGCAAAGCTACCGAAACACAGCCCAATAATGAATAAGTAGATAGAAATAGCTGTTTGCATAAGAACTATACTACCAGAAATCACTAAGCCACGCTCTACTGTACAAGGAACGTCCTTGTACAGTAGATTGATTTATATTTGAGCTTGTTGATTATGGGAGATGGTTAAAGAGTTTTTAGGGCAAAATTAAAAGACGCCCTTATATGGGCGCCTTTTTTAGTCAGAATAATTAATCTATTCTACTGAGTATCTAGGCAGTAGTATGCACCACCTTCGAGCTGCGTCCATATCGCAAAAGCTCTACCACTACCTGGCTGATCAACAATTGTCTCTCCATCACAACTTGCCTCTTCCTGGTATATGGCTGACCCGACGTCAGAAGGTGTAGTAGGAACGCCTGTTACAGTTCCTTGTGATGAAAATGTGGTTGTAATACCAGTTCCTGTAGTAGGGTCTTCAACATTTATATTACAACTTGTCAGTGTTGTACCGTCACTTGCATCGGCACTACTTCCGCATCCTATGTACCTATCATACACATCATCTAAATCACTATCAGATTCCGGTATATTACCATTATTATTTCCGGCATAATTTTGAATTTCAGATGTTAATCTTGCTAGTGTTGCCTGCCGTGCTTGGTTACGTTGGTTTCTCTGCAATTGTGGAATTGCAATCAGTACCACAACCAGAATCAGACCGGCTATAGCCAATACAATCATGACTTCGATAATTGTGAAGCCTGATTCTTTTTTCTTATTTAATAAATTTTTTAGCATTCTTTCCCCCTTTTAAATTGTGCGAATGTTAACATAATGTTAATGTTAAGCCCTTTTATAAAAAAACACAAGCGTTTTATGAGCTTTTTTCTAATCTATCTTTAATTAAATGCGTCTGTACCTACCAATCCGTAAATTGGCAAAAGTATAGCGCTCACCAATATAATGGCAACTACACCTAAAACAACCATCAAAACAGGCTCTATTATGGTAGAAATGGTCTTGATCTGATTATCTACTTCTTTCTCATAATAATCTGCTACTTTTTCCATCATTTGCTCTAGCGATCCAGAATCTTCACCAATCTTTAACATCTTTGGCACTAAATCAATGAAGTTTTCATCACCTTCTAGTGCATCAGACAGCGCCTTACCACCCCTGACTTGACTGGTTGCTCTACTTAATGACTCTTCGACATAATAGTTATTAATGGCCCTACCGGTGATTTCTAGAACCTGAATAAGCGGCACGCCACTGGCCACCAATGTTGTACCCGTGCGAGCAAATCTAGCCATGTACATCTTTGAGAACAACGCACCAAATGGCCACATTGTTAGTTTGGCTTTATCTATAATCTTTTTACCGCCCAATGTTCTTGCCCATTTAGTAGTAGCAAACACAATCACACCAATGAAAATAAATATAAGCCACCAATACTTAACCATGAAGTCAGAAACTGCCAATAGCAACCTAGTCAATATTGGTAAGTTTGCCCCAGGGATACCGTTATATAGCTCTTTAACCTGAGGTAACACGCTAATCATCATGAATGTCACCACAGCTGCCATTACTAGAAGCACAATAATTGGATAAATCATTGCACCACGCACTTTAGAGGCAAGCTCTGCGTCTTTTTCTTGCTGATTAGCAATACGTTCCAGTGCAGTGTCTAGGGTACCAGATGCCTCACCAGCTTCAACTAGACTTACAAATACCTGATCAAATACATCAGGGTAGCCTGCTAAACTAGCAGAGAATGATTTACCACCCTCTACATCTGCTATCACGCCAGTTAAAACACTCTGTAGCTTAGGGTTTTTGGTTTGATCTAGTACGGATCTCAGACTCTGAACCAAAGGCAAACCGGCATCTATCAGCGTAGAAAGCTGACGAGAAAATATAACTCTATCTTTAGCCTTTATTCGGCCCTGGAAATACCTAGACAAACCACTATTGCTAGCTTCTGTTACATCAAGAAGTGAATATCCTTGATTCTTAACAATATCCGCCACTGCCTTCTCACTGCCCGCTTGAACAGTTCCAGTTATAGTCTTACCAGTGGCTGTATCTCTAGCTTTATACTTATACTCAATCATCTTAAATATTTCCTGCTAATTTATTTAGATTTCCAACGTTTTGAAACTGCTTGGCTCTGATGTAGTTTTGCATTTTATTTGAGAAACGCAAAAGAGCCTTACTTATAGGTAAGGTGACTGCGTATCGGAAAATAAAATGTGAAAATACACAGAGAACACAAAATAATTCATTAACTTTGTTTATGATAAATTTTGTGAGTTCAAGTAGTTTCATCTTAGCCTCTCATTAGTCTGTCTAATTCTTCTATATCCACCGCGTAGTTTCTAGCTTCATCATAACTAATAGTGCCCGCATGTATCATACCTACCAGAGTCTTATCCATAGACTGCATTCCATATTCAGCACCTGTTTGTATGACTGCCTCTAATTGGTGAGTTTTGCCCTCTCGGATTATGTTACGGACGGCTGGTGTTACAACCATAATTTCTGCTGCTGGCTGTCGTCCACCTCCGATTGTAGGTATAAGTCTCTGAGAACATATTGCCATTAATATATTGCTTAATTGAGCTCTAATTTGTGGTTGCTGGTGTGGAGGGAAAACATCAATCATACGGTCAATACTCTGAGCAGCTGAGTTGGTATGAAGCGTTGCAAAGACAAGGTGACCAGTCTCAGCAATTGTAATGGCACTGGCAATAGTTTCTAGATCACGCATTTCTCCAATCAACACAACATCTGGGTCTTGTCGTAAGCTTGACCTTAGTGCAGCTGAAAAAGAAAACGTATCGTAATGAACTTCTCTCTGTACAAATACAGATTTCTTAGACTTGTGTGTAAACTCCACTGGATCTTCAATTGTAATAATATGCTCGGCTCGTTCACTATTAATCCTGTCAATCATAGCCGCAAGAGTAGTCGACTTACCAGAACCAGTCGGGCCAGTAACTAACACCAATCCTCTAGGATATTCTGAAAATTTATTAACAACTGGCGGTAGACCTAATTGGTCAACAGTCAAAATCTCATTAGGAATTAGACGTAATGCTGCAGCTAAATTACCGCGCTCATGAAATGCATTAACACGAAACCGACCAAGATCCCCAAAAGCAAATGAGAAGTCAAACTCTTTGTCTTTGAGCAATATTTGCTTCTGGTCATCATCTAATATCGCAAATATAAGTGCCTCGACTGTCTCTTCAGTCAATACATCTGTCCCTGAAATAGGCCCCAATGCACCATCAATACGAAGCATCGGAGGCAAGCCCACCTGCAAATGAAGGTCTGATGCCTTTTTCTTAACTACCTCTTCTAAAAGAAGTTCAATTCTTGGTTTTGATGTAGAACTTGCTGCCACCCTTTTATCTCCTCATTGCTTTTTGATTTGTCATTACTCTGATGCTGCTACCCTATTAACTTCAGCTATTGTTGTCATACCGCTTAATGCTTTTAGGTAACCATCCTGACGCATTGTTATCATGCCCTCTTTTTGAGCTACATGCTGTATCTCAGAGCTAGTTGATCTTTTTAAAATCAGTTCTTGAATAGCCTCGGTGACTTCAAAAACCTCATACAGCCCCATCCTGCCTTTAAAGCCGTCCGGTGCCTCAGGCGTTGGTTTGCCCTTAAACAAAGTATAAGCGTTTTCACTACCTAGAGGCAAGTTAGAATAGCCTAGACTCTTAGAAACTGTTGATACCTCTTCTCTTTTTTTCGGTAAAATGTCACCCAAAGTAGCAATTATCCCCTCAGTTTCTGCCTTACTAGATTTATACGGATCTTTTTCGTCAAGATTTCTCCTGACTAATCTCTGTCCAATAACGGTATTTACTGTACTGGCAATCAAAAATGGTTCGATTCCCATGTCCAAAAGTCTAGGTAAAATTCCAGCCGCTGAGTTAGTGTGGAGTGTAGAAAAGACCAAGTGACCTGTTAGTGCTGCTTGTACCGCTAGCGTAGCAGTTTCTTTATCTCGAATTTCTCCAACCATCACAACGTCTGGGTCTTGACGTAAAATTGAGCGTAAACCTGATGAAAAAGTTAAGCCAACGTCAGCATTAACTTGAATTTGATTAATGCCACTCATTTTATATTCGACGGGGTCTTCTAGGGTTACTATGTTTATCTCATCACTAATAATCTCTTGCAAGAGTGCATAAAGCGACGTAGACTTACCGGACCCAGTTGGGCCACTGGTTAAAATCATTCCGTTGGGCCTCTCTAGGCCTTTTCTGATAACTTTTAGTGACCTGCCAATATAGCCCATATCTTCCAGTTTCAGCGATGTACCGCTTTTATCTAATAGTCGGATTACTACTTGCTCACCCCAAACGACTGGAGATATTGCGATACGCAAATCAATTGTTCTCCCGTCTACCATAATTGAAAATTGACCATCTTGAGGGATTCGATGTTCATCAATTTTCAAATTTGCCAAGATTTTTATACGAGACACCAGTGGCGCTTCAGTACTTTTAGGTGTTTGCATAATCTCTCTCAAAACACCATCCACTCTGGCTCTAATTTTCAGCTTATCTTTTGTCGGTTCTATATGTATATCACTAGCACTGTTTTTAGCCGCGTAGTTAAGAATGCTTGATAGCGCTTTGCTAATAGGTGAGTCATTAGATATCTCTGCAATCTTTTGGCTCGCCTCCTCTTCCTCTGGAGTGGTTTTTTCAGTCTTTTCTAGCTGAGCATCCAATGCACTAGCCACATCCCTGCCTAGATCACCTTTGTACTGCTTTAAGACATTTTTTATACCTTCTTCACTAGCGGCATAAACCTTTAGTGGACGTCCGATTTTTTTACTTAAGAAATCAACAGCTTGTACATTATCAGCATCAAGCATTGCTACAACTAGCCTATTTTTCATTTCTCCTAATGGAACCGACATATACCGTTCAGCAACTTCTTGTGGCAATGTAGATAAAATTTTTGGGTCAATATTTGCCTTGGTTAAATTTACATAAGGCATCTTGGTAACATGAGCTATTGTTTTGGTTAAATCTTCATTAGAAACATGGCCTTCTGAAACTATAGTAGAAAATAGCGGACTACTCTTTTTTTCGGACTTTTCTTTAATTTTTTTTAGGTCCTCAGCAGTTATCAGCCCTTGTTCTACAATGGCTTTTTCAACCTGTTTTTGAACCGCGGTCGATAATACACTCATGATTTAAGAGTGCTACCTTTACTGCGTACCTGAAAACGGATTGCTTTGTTCAAATTGTATTTCGAAATCCCTGACAGGATTAATTGACTGACTATTAAAATATACGCTGCTCGGCCTATTAAACTCTGTAGAGATTGCCTCAACTGTCTCAACTTTTTCCTTACGGTCTTCTGGAGTCGTGAAGATTTTTCCTGAAATTATTATAGAGGCTACTGCACTTACAATAGCAACGACTATGAGTACACCAATATCTTTTGTCTTCATTTATTTAACCTCCTTAGAGCCTAATTCAAATGTCTTCGGATATGCAAAGAATGTATGCAGTGAAAGTTGTGTGTTTATATTTCCTGAACTTATAGACATATCTAGGCTATCCACATACATTGGTCTTATTGATCTCTCTAAAGTAGTGAGTAATTCTTTTGTTCTGTCCTGACTAGCCGTGAAAGAAAATGAGTACGGTACTTCTACGACTTCTGCATTCGCTTGATCTGAAGAAACAAGTCCTGAGTCCTCTTGTCCACCCAAAGCTTCAATTAAGTACCCGCCGTCTTTTAGTATTTTTTCAAAGCTACTGGCAAGCGCAGGATAATCATACTTATCAGGCAATGCATCTAGTACAAGCTTATCATTTCTACCGTCTATGCCGCCTTTAGCTTCAGGCTCTGGATTGCCGCCAAGGATATTCTGTTTTTCATCAACAAACGCATCATACGATTTCTTCAAAGTTACTAAGTCTTCTTGATTTTTTTCTAGTAGCTTCAGAGTCTCTTCTTTTGCACCGCTTACTCTGTTGTGATACAAACTCTGGCTAAATAATGCTTTTATTGCAAAAAGGCTAAACACTACAATAAATATAGCGGTTCCAACAGCCACCAAAGTAGTTGTATTTGTCTTATCAATTATATCGTGTTTGATTGATTTGTGGCCTGCTGAAGCTTTTTGTGGCATTATTGTTGACCTCCATTTGGATTTTCTGGGTTTTCAGGTGGCGCTGTAGTATACGTTGTGTCGGCCAGTATCATTGTAATTTCTTGAGTATTGTCATAAATTATTGGATCAAACGTAAATTTAATCGTAAAAGATGCATCTTCGTTTGTCCCACTTAGAGTTGTCTCCAGGTCTGTATATGGATTTTGACTCTCTGATTTTACGGTCTTGAGTATACTTACTTCTGATGCGCCATCAGCATTTTTAGTAATACTTTCTAGCTCTTCATTGGTTATAAACTTTACAGACTTTAATGTATCGACATAACGATTAACTGTAGCTATCGAGTCAGCTTTGCCACTGATTTCCATGGTTGATGACTCCATATCAAGATTTAGTGTTGATAGCTTAACTTCATTCGGGCTGACAAAGGTCATGTAGTCAAACACTCGAGATGTTTCTGGCTTACTTTCATGTATTCCTGGTAGATGTGACAGCTGACTCTGAATTGTTAAGATTTTATCAAGGTCTTCTGTAGATTTGATTTCGTTTGATACAGTCTTGATGTCTTCAGTTAAATCATCTATATGATTTTTTTGTCCAACCTGAACGTATAAAAACATAATCACAACTATCCCAATAGAAACTGCTGAGGCTAAAAAGGCCGAAGATACTAAAAGCCTGCGTTGACGTCTAGCTTTAACGTATTCTTTTTTTACGTCTGGTAATAGATTAAATTGCAGCATTATTCAATCCTCTCCGCGAGTCCTGCTGCAACAGCAAATTTATTAGAAACTGCTAATAATTCATTCTGCTTATTTGGGGGGAAACTGACATTATGCCATGCACTACCTATTTCCACACTTATGCCAAATTTATTGGCCAATGTTAGTGGTAATTCGGGTAAAGTAGACGCCCCTCCCGTAACTAGTATTCTTGTAATTTTATTCTCAGGATATCTAGTGTTCAAAAATTTGATTGATTTCTCAATTTCTGCCGTCAAGACCTCGATAGATCCTTCAATAGCATTATAGATTTGACCCTCTAGCTTATCTTTGCTCAGACCAAATTTGAATACAAATTGCTGCGCCTGCTTCTCATCTATACTTAAGCTTCGCATTGCTGACTTAATTACATCCTCAATACCTACAGGTATAGATCGAATCAGTCTTGGTGCATCGTTGATTGTTATAACAAGGTCTGTCGCTAAATCTCCCATATCTAATATCAATGTTGGCTCACTATTACCGTGAGCAATCAATGATCTGGTTATAGCCATACTATCCGGCTCAAATGCAATGACGTTCAGACCGATTGACTCAAGCATGTCTAATCTTTTCTCTACAAAATCATTACTAACACTTGATAGTAATAACTCGACTTTACTTGCCTCCTTGGGTGAATCGCCAAGTAGTGCCCAGTCTATCTTTGACTCAGCTAGCGGTGTTGGTATCAGAGAGTCTGCCTGAAACTTAATAGTTTTTTCTAGCTCCGAAGGACTTAGTCTGTCTACATCAACTACTGTGCTAAACACTTTTTGTGACGGTAAGCCTACAGCCACGCTTGGCGTAGATATGCCGCTCTGATTAATAAGCTGTTTGATTGCTTGGGCCAATTTTTGCTGATCAGCGTGGGCATCACTTCTAGAAATTTTTGTGTCAATATCAAGAGATCCATAGCTCACAAGAACTTTGTTTTTGTTGCCCCGCATTTGCACCACCCTTATGGCTGTGGTACCGATGTCTAGGCCGAAAAAATCTGATCCAATCGATAATAAACCCATAGCGTTATTGCCTATTATAAAGCATATGTTTAAATTTCCTATACTTATTTAGGAAAATTATTTTAAAGAGTAATAATTTAGCAATTTAGATGTTATTTTTTGAGATTGTTGATAATGTATTCTAGACCATCAAGCATTTCGTTGGATCTATTGATAGCCGACCTAGCGGTAGATGGATTTGTAGTTTCACTGAATTCGAAGCCATCTTTAGCAGATGACACCTCTATAGTTGCTCTAACTTCGGGCTTTTTCGGATCGGTAAAAAATATTTTCATCTCGCTAGCATCCGCTTCTGTAATCTGAAAGTAAATCATCATATCCGCGTCAGGCACACTGCCTGTCATTTCGGCTGAATATAATACGCTCATCCTTGGTGTTGAATAATAGAAGCTCCCAGTGCCATCTGAGTATATATCTACGGTAGACTGTATTCCGTATCCAGCAGCGTTAATAGACAAATCTCTACAAAGCTTCATAGCTCGTCTTGCAATGCTTTCTCCAGTGTAACTCTCATTAACCACAGCTTCTTGCTTCTTCTGTGGCTCTGGAGGCACCCATTTATCTATAGTGTCTTTCGGCATTGTTAATATTATACCTTTCTCTTTTCAACAATAATTTATTTATTTACTGAGATGAAGTAACATTGTCTAAGACTTTTTCGGAATGAGACTTTAATTCACTGCTATCTACTGAAGCATTTGGATAAGCATCAGGCGTATTTGTATAAGCACCACCATTTTCATCAACTACTAGTACAGAAGGATTTTCTGTAGATCCTTCTTGTCCAGCCAAGGGACCAAAATGTACTTCAAGCGTTCTCCCATCTGAGTCCGTTATGCTAAACCATTTCTCTTTTTGGCTTTCCTCAGATGAGTCCATACTAATTTTACCTTTTTCTATTTCACCTCCGACAGTTATGGAATAATCTGGGGTAGACCAGTTTATATTACCCTCTCCGCTAGCATCTTCACTCGCTTGCGAATTAAAGTTCAGGACACCACTCGCTGTATTTTCAGGGAATTTTATAAAGCTATCAAGAAAGTTCATGGCTCTATTAACTATATGTTCACCTTCGTATTTTTCTGGGAACTCAATTTCTAAGCTGTCCGGTCCAACTGTACTTTCTCTTTCTGCAGTCGCAGCCTCACCAATATCAACTTTTGGATTAGCAGGTTTTGCCGGCGTTTGAACTGTAGTTGTAGTTGAATCATTTGATTTTGGACCACCCCACTCTTCTGGAAGTTCTATTTCTGGTTCAGCTCCCTTCAAAGGCCGGTTTTGGTCGACTTCTTGTTCCTGTAGATTTTCAGAAGAAGCTGGGCTACCATCCAAGGCATCGCTTGCTATTTTCGCACCGCCAGCTAATGCGACACCCGCCGCTACAACTGCAACGCCTTTCTTTATTTTGCTTGGTGCGCTATCTTCTTCTACCGGATTCTGTGGTTGTTGATTTTGATTATTTGGTGGCATATTTTTCCTTTTCTATTTTTTTGTAATTTTTGTTTTATTTACTAGACCTATATATTAACACACTATTCAATAAAAAGCAACCCTAT
>JAUIKH010000002.1 GCA_030430915.1 bacterium
GAAGAATACGACAAAGTTCAAGCACTTCTCGGTAGTAGAGGTTGCCCAAGACTTGCCCAGCGACGAGAATTTGCACTACGCGGCTTTATACGTTGTGGCGAGTGCGACTGTATGATTACCGCGCAAACTAAAACGAAAAAATTGAAATCTGGCGCTGAATCCGTTCATAGATACTACCACTGCACCGGAAAGCGCACTTGTTCACAGATTACATCCTATGGTTATAAAAAAGAGGACGAGCTTTACGGCGAGCTTAATGAACTGCTGGATAGCTATGAATTGGTTCCACAGCTTGAAGAATGGGCACTAGAGGCTTTTCGAGAGATGGCCTCCAGTGAAGTTAGTGACAGAAAAAACATTCAAGTAATGCAAAATAAGACTGCTCAAAGTATCGAGGATCAATTAGATACACTACTCGATATGGCTAGCAAGAGGTTAATCGATAATGATGCATATGAACGTAAAACTAAACAACTCAAGCTAGAACTAAAGAAGATTCACGAGGATCAGGCTGACACCGCAAATAGAGTTGAGAACTGGTTTGACTTTGCGACAAAGACATTCGAGCAGCTTACAAATGCTAGTGAAAAGTTCATCGACGGTGACACACTCGAAAAGAAGGACATATTACTGGCAATCGGTCAGAACCCTGTTCTTATAGACGGTCATCTCCAAATAACCCCAAATGAATGGCTAGAACCGGTGAGAAACAGTGCTAAAAGCATCAGGCACAAGCTTGATGAGGTTAGAACCATGCCTCAACAGATACAAAAAGCCTCTTTGGAGGCTATTCGTCTTGAATGGCTGGGATGGAGGGATTCGAACCCCCGAATGCCGGAACCAAAATCCGGTGCCTTACCACTTGGCGACATCCCATTATTATTGAATTTTTAAACGAGTCAATTCTTTCAGTCATTTGTTATGACTTGGTTATTTTACACTTTTATAGATAGAAAAGCCAGTCATATAAGAGGCTTATTGTTGAATTCTGTAGTACTTTATACGTTTCAAGCTAAAGCCAAACATGTTATTTATATATAGATGACACGCAAAGAAGAGAAACCATTTTTCTTAGAAAGTTTTATAGACCGTGAATCTTACATGTCTAGACCACTAACCGAAGCTGTATCAATTGACCCTGAAAATTCTACAGAAATTGACGATGCGTTAAATATTGAAGTTATTTCAAAGCGAAAAAAGCAATATCAAGTTTCAATTTTTATAGCAGATCTGGGTCTTTTATACGGTATGGATTACGAAGTTAATAATGCTAGGGATAATGGATGGACTATATATGCCAGAGATGATGATACAGATTTCGAACCGATGCTAAGCAAAGATATTGTATCCAAGATTGGATTAACAAGTAATAATGATCTCGGTTCTCCATCAGTACAAATTAACTTTGAATACAATGGGGGAAAAAGACTATCCGGAGATTTAGAATTACGTAAATCTAGAACTATAACTAAACCGTTTTCTTATAGAGAATACGACCAGATTTTAAAAGGAAAAAGTAGAGATGACGATGAAAAAGTAAGGTCTAGACATCTATCAAATGTAGCGAGTATTATAAATTACCCAAGGAGACATAAACAAACCGTTTCGACACGAAGTGAAGTAATGGTTGCCCAATTTATGGTTGCAGCAAACCGCTTAATTGCTGCAGAAAATGAAAAAATCAACAAAAGAGCAGGAGAAATAGTGTTGCCATGGCTATTCAGAAATCATGGAGCTTCAGCCTTTATAGATCTTAGAGATGAAAGGGAAAGGCAGGTATTTGAAACTATAAACCTAGCTCATTACGATACCGATTCATCTGGTCATGAAGCTTTAGGACTTACTAGTTATTGCCATTTCACTTCACCATTACGCAGGTTCCCAGACTTAGCTAATCACCTAAACGTACATGCCTATTTGACAGGACAAGAAATGGCTTTCACGACTCAAGACATGCAAAATATTGCACGAGAACAAGTAGCTTTAAAGGCAAAGCGCAGCGATAAAGTTTTACAAGTAATTGAAGATTATAATACTAGCATGGCGTCACCAAAAGAATAGAAACGATAACTATTTTTTAATGCGTGATTATATATCTTTTGCATTTCTAATTTTGATCCAATAAACGCCTCAACCATTAGAAGTAGGGAAGTGCCTGGTAAGTGAAAATTTGTAATTAAACTATCAACGGCTTTAAACTCATATCCTGGCTGAATAAAAATATCTGTAAAACCAGAAACATTTCTGTACAAGGACGGGCCTTGTACAGTAGATTCTAGGGTGCGAGCGGTCGTTGTACCAACAGCTGTTATGTGATTTGCATTTTTCAGTTTTTTTAGTTCTTTTTCTTTTATAGAAAAGTATTCTTCGTGTAATTTACCTGTATTAAAATTCTCTTCTGTCAAGCTACCAAAAGTACCTAGTCCTACGTGCAATGTGACTTCAGCAAGTTCATGATGTTTTTTTATCTCGTTTAGCAGTTTATCGGTAAAATGAAGGCCTGCAGTAGGTGCGGCTTTGGACCCCAAAGGTTTTGCATAAACAGTCTGGTATTCATTAGCCAATTTATCGTTTTGCGTTATGTAAGGTGGCAGGGGAACATGTTCAAATTTTTTCAATCTTTTATCATCATGATTAACGCTAAGTTTTAATGTTCTTATTCCTTCTTTGTCTATAGAAACTGTATGAAAAGTGAGCCATTCATTAATCTTTAGTTGTTTTTCGAGCTTAAATTTTTTACCAGGTTTGACTAAGGCTCGAATTGTATTGGTATCTAGTTTTTCAATGACAAATATTTCAATTTTTGAGTCATTAAACAACCATCGACAATTTTCTACCTTAGAATTATTAATTGCTAATGTTGATTGTTGAGGCAAAAATTTTATTAAATCACGAAAAATAGCATCAGTAATCTGCCTTGTCTGTCTATCATAGACTAATAATCTTGCAGAGTCTCTAGGGTTCACCGGCTCTTGTGAGATTAGCTCACTGGGTACATTAAAATTAATCATTTCATGTATTTATAGCAAAATTTAGTAAAACATGCTCCATTGACCTTTTGCACTATTTGTATTATTATTTATACATTAAAGCTTAAGGTAATGACGAATAAATCTGAACTAGTCACAACCTACCCCATATCAGAAATACCAAGAAATTGCGATGATTGTGTAGGTGCTTGCTGTAAAAAAGGAGTCACACTCCCACTTACTGACGTGGAGCTTCAATTCATGGAAAATTCAGGTGCAGAGCTAGACTACTATTCAACGTTTGATAAAAAGACAAGTAAACTATCCAAGCTTGCCAGCTTTATCTCAGGAAAAAAACAGCAGGAAAATGTTTCAATATACGAATTTACAGAAGATTGCCCATTTTTAGAAGATAATCAATGTCAAATATACGATAGCCCGGATAAACCTGAGATATGCTCTAATATGAAAGCCGATAGTTATTCTTGCCTAAACATAAGAATGGATGCAGGACTTGAAACTAATGTTTCAGTTAACAATAGACTTCAAATTAAAGATTAATTTTTTATAACTATTCATAAGCTATAATATAGCTATGAAATCTATAGTATTAGGTGGTGGATGTTTTTGGTGTTTAGAGGCCGTTTATCAGCAAATTAACGGCATAGAAAAAGTTACGTCTGGTTATGCTGGCGGAACTCTAAATAATCCAAGCTATCATAAACATGGAGATCATGCCGAAGTTATAAAAGTGCAATATAACGAAAACAAGATAAGCTTGAAAAAGATTTTCGAAGTATTTTTCTCAATACATGATCCGACAACTGTTAATAGGCAAGGGAATGATGTCGGAAGCCAATACCGATCAATAATTCTTTGTAATGACTACCTGGAGTCAAACATCGCACATGAAGTCATAGATGGTATTAGTGAGTTATGGGACAACCCCGTGGTCACTGAAGTAAATCTACTTGATAAATTTTATCCAGCTGAAGACTACCATCAAGATTTTTATAAAAAAAATCCTGGAAACTCATATTGCCAAGTAATAATAAATCCAAAATTGTCAAAATTTAAAAAGAATTTTTCTCATCTATTAGCTAAGTAGCTAAAGACTGTACAATAGTAATGTGACAGAAATTAAATTAAATGATGCTCAAAAAGATGCTGTAAATCACATTTACGGTCCATTGCTTGTTTTAGCTGGTCCAGGAACGGGTAAGACCCAGCTACTTTCTGCTAGAATTGCAAATATTCTAGAAAAAACTGATACAAATGCACAAAATATACTTTGCTTAACCTTCACCGAATCAGCGGCACAAAACATGCGCGAAAGATTGACTAGCTTAATTAAGGATGATGCATATGATGTTCATATAGCAACCTACCATGGTTTTGGGAATGACATTATCCGTAGCTACCCAGAATATTTTGAAAATATTGATTTAGAAACAGGTAAGGATAGTCGCCTTGAAAAGCCTATAGACGACCTACAGAGACTACAAATTATTAGTGAGATTGTAGAGAGATTGCCGTATTCAAGCCCATTAATTGGTGCGAGAAATCATGTAAAACACGTTGTCAGCACAATAAGTGAACTAAAACGTGGATTATTCACTCCAGATAAACTAAAAGAGCTAGCTAAAAGTAATTTAGCCCAAATACGCGACATTAGCCCAAAAATATCCAAGCAAATTGGGATAATTAATAGCTTACCGAGAACTGCTGATAAATCTATAGAGCTTTTCTCAGGAGTTTTAGAAATTTTAGAAGGTTATGAAGGTCTAGCTGAAATTGCATATGAAGAACTGGAACAGTCATTAGCCCAAGCAGCAGACACAAATAAATCTAAGCCATTGACAGCATGGAAAAATAACTGGCTAAAAAAGGACGGAAACAACTACTTTATTTTTTCAGATGAAGACCAAAACAAAAGAATATTAGAGCTTGCAAATATATATGACAACTACCAAAAAAAGTTAGAGGAAAATCATCAATATGACTTTGAAGACATGATTTTAAAAGTAATTGACGGTTTGAAAAATAATAGCGAGCTAAAGTACAATCTTCAGGAAAAATATCAATTTATTTTACTAGATGAATTCCAAGACACAAATGCCGCGCAGTTTGAACTAGTAAAACAGCTAGGCGATAATCCCGTAAATGAAGATCAACCAAATATATTTGCTGTAGGAGACGATGATCAAGCAATCTATGCTTTCCAAGGCGCACGATCTAGCAATATGTTATCATTCATAAATTCTTTTAGGGATGTTAGGGTTATAAATCTGACAGAAAATTACCGCTCCCACCCAGACATAATTCATACGGCCCATAGTATTGCTGGGCAGATTGAGTTCAGACTGCATAAAGAATTAGAAGGAATAGACAAAACCTTAAATGCAGCAAGCAACAAACTGCCAAATGTTTCAGAAATTGAGAGACATGAATTTGACGGTGAAGCTAATGAATATGGCTGGGTAGCTAAACAGGTAGAAAGACTTATCAAAGATGGTGTGGATCCAAATGAAATTGCAATTTTAGCACCACGACATAAATATCTAGAGAAAGCTGTTTTGTTTTTAAACAAACTAGATTTACCGATATCTTACGAGAAAAGGGAAGACATCTTACAAAGCAAGATAATTAGATATTTAAGATTAATGACCGAGCTGGTAGTGGCATGCAGCGAAGATGACATATATAAAATGAACGAATTATTCCCAAGAGTTTTGTCACTAGACTTTTACGAAATACCGATAAAAGAAATTTTGCAAACTAACTGGACAATTAAAAATATACGAAATAAAAACGAAGAGTATTCTGAAAGTTCTAATTGGGGTATACACGGTCTGCAGCAAAAGAATCTAGCCCCTCATATTGAATTCTTTCTAAATTTAGGCATTAAATCGCCTGAAGAACCACTCGAATATGTACTCGATTACTTGATTGGAAGCTACCCAGTCAAGCTGGATAGCGGCACTAACTACAGCTCGCCCCTAAAATCTTACTACTATAAAAAAAGTAATAGTTATAAATTAGAGTATTACGAATCAATAGCAAACCTTTCGTCAATACGTGAAAACCTAAGAACATATCAAAGTAACACGGAAAAACTTCTAAAAATTGATGACTTTATTAGCTATATAAATGCTTACGAATTGGCAGAGCAGCCACTAATAAATACTCACCCGATAGCCACCAGCGAAAAATCTGTTCAGTTACTAACGACTTATAAAGCAAAAGGCTTGGAATTTGAACATGTTTTCTTGTTATCAGTACATGATGATGTTTGGGGTAAAAAAGCTAGAACCAACTCAAATAAAATCAGCCTACCATCGAACCTAACACATATTAGATATCAAGGCAGTGATGAAGATGAACTGAAAAGACTGTTATTTGTAGCAATAACGCGATCAAAACATGGACTCTACTTAACTAGTCATAACTTAAAAGATTCTGGCAAGAAGAATGAGCCTGTCAAATACCTATTAGAATTTGAAGATAAAAACACACGTAAAACCACTGTGCTCCCAGAGCACAAACAACAAGTTATCAAGACAACCTTTAATATGGATATTTCTATGATGCAAACAGAAACACTCTGGGAAAGCCGACATTTAAATATTGACGTTAGTTTACGTAACTTGTTGAAAGATCGACTTGTAAAATATCAAATGAATCCTACCCATCTAAACACATTCATAGATATGGAGTATGGTGGACCTGAAGTCTTCCTACTACAAACTCTGTTGAAATTCCCCCAAGCTCCTGGTGAGAATGGAGAATATGGGAATGCAGTTCACGGTGCACTTGACTGGTATCAGAGAGAATTAGATAAAGATCCGGGACTTGATTCGAGTATAATTTTGAAGCAGTATGACAAAATATTATCAGCACGTTACATTCTTGAAAAAAATATTGATGATTTTAGAAGACGAGGACACAACGCACTAAAAACTTACATGAACGCACGCCAAGAAATGTTTGGCAACGTTGCTAAAAGTGAGGTAGATTTCAGAAAAGAGGGAGTAATATTAAATAATGTAAATTTAAGTGGAAAAATTGACCGCCTCGAAATTGATGAAGAAAATAAATCTGTAAATATTGTTGATTACAAAACTGGTAAACCACATAAAAAATGGGAAAATAGCACAAAACTTCTAAAATACAGACAACAACTGTACTTCTATAAATTCCTTATTGAAGGCTCTCACACTTGGCAAAAATATACTGTTAATTCAGCCCGTTTAGAGTTTGTTGAGCCAGACATGAATGGAAAAGTTATGGAACCTTTGTACGTAGACTTTAATAATCTAGAAGAAACAGAAGTGAGAAATCTTATTTTAGCGGTCTGGAGCAGAATTAAATCGGTAGATTTACCATATACCGAGAAGTACTCTAAAGACTATAAAGGTACCAGACAATTTATCGAAGACTTAACCATATAACTAATACTTAAACATTAGTAATATTTTAATAATCATATTTAACTTGTATAGTTTGAAAAAACTAAATAAAATACCTGAAAATGGCTAGCGATAGACAACAATTTAAACAAGCAATGGACCACTGGGAATCACTACATGAAAAAGAGTTATATAGTGTTCCTGAAAAAGAAGGTATAACTGCAATATTGGCGTCCGGCTACCCTTTTAATTTAAAAACCGCATCAAAAGATGGTGAAAACAGAGAAAAAATAACTGAAGCAATACTGTTAGACTCTGAAGACACAGATGAATTTAACGCAGAAGCAGCTGAAATAGCCGAAAATCTAGAAGAGTACGGCAACAAAACTCTAGTAATAAAGAATGCCAAGTATAGTGATGCAGAATCAGTAATTAGAGCAAAAGAAGTCGCAAATATAATTTTTATTGGACATGGAAGCTTAAGTGATATACAACTAGCTGGTTCTCCGAAAGATGTACTTGACTGGAAAAGAGTGTCAGAGTTATCAACCCATTTAAAAACAGGTGGGGTAGAGCAGAGGCAATGTGGTATAGCTACAAGAGACTTAAATGTGCCACTGGGAATGTTTGTGGTTAGTGATTTTTTCAAAGTTAGGGCAGCTGTTGGACAAATTTTTGAACCGGACAGCTTAAGTAGCTGCGTTAATAGTCTAATTACGCCCGTACTAGAAGATGGAGATGAATTAAGCTACAACTTTTTCAAGCGTGAATAAATACTCTAATTTATTTTTCAACTTGCCTTAAAACTATCAGGCAACACGACTCCTGTAACTTTCACCAATTTTCCGACCGTTAGCCTGCTAAGACTTGTTATATTTCTCCTAGCAAAACTCATATTTTCTTGTAACGTGATTTCCTCACCAGAGTTATTTATAAAAACTGGTGGTGGATTAATATAGCAAGATAGAAGTTCTTCTACCTGTTGACAATATTCTCTGAAGCTATATTCTATCGGGACTTTTCTTTCTACCGCTTCTTGAATGATCAAACCGAAGTTTTTTAAAAACTCTGTTTCGTTACCCATAACATTACCGACATCAGCTATCCTCACGGCTTTGTCTAGATTGGACTCGGGTGTTATATCATATCTAGTACTAAGAATGGCCTGAGACACCTTATCGATTACTGAGGAGTTCATTCCTCTATTTGCTAGTTCGTTTTTAGCAATTTCTGCTGAATACTCCTCTTTATAACTATGTCCTACAGCAATATGATCTTTATGATAATTTGCGTCATGCGCATAGAGCGCTAAGTGACCTAAGTTTCTATCGATATCAACATCTTGTCGGCCTAGAACTTCTGTTAAGTGATTAAAATAATTAACACTATTCATAACGTGACCATCAAAGTTATGAAAGGGCAGATCAATATAATATTTTCGCATGTCTTCAGCAAAATCCTCTACAAAAGATTTATTCAGTAAATTTTCTGACATAATTAAAAATACTATATTATAATTTTATAAATTGTACAAAAATATAAAAGCAGGCCCAATATTAGGCCTGCTTATGTTTAATTTACAATTTAATTAAATTCTAATACACAAACATCCAGCCGCTTGAAGGTACTGTACGAACGGTAACTTCATAAAGCCTCCTATGATTCATATCACTAATTACGAATGTTCCATCACTATTTACAGACTGCACATAGCCAACATGATTACCTCTTTGTGCGATCGCACCTGTTCTAGGTGTTGAGCCTGTAGGTATTCCTTGAGCTGATGCTCTGGACACCCATGATATAGCATTTCCTAAATTGTTAGGTAGGTCTGGACGCATATTTTTAGCATGCCAAGTACAATATCCTGCCACGTATCTGTTACCACTTGATGACCCCCGACTAACAACAGTATGTGGACTAGATGTTTGAGCGCTTACAGCTTTACTTTTATGCATTGTCGTAGTTGGAGAAGGCTCAACCTCTATCTCAGGAAGATCTCTGGGTGGGACATCTTCATCTTTTTCAGGAATTACAATTTCTTCACCAGGATTTATGATATCTGGATTTTTAATATTTTCATTTTTATCATAAACTTTTTTCCAAGTGGTTTCGTATTTTTTTGCAATTGTACTTAGTGTCTCTTTTTCTGCAATTTTATGAACTTTCTGCTGTTTATCCTGTTTTTCTTCTGCTTTTTGATCTTTTTCTTTAATAACCAGTGGATCTTTAACTGTAGCGCTAGCAAGTAGCACTGCCTTATTGGCCTCTGGTTTAGTTTGTATACTTTCTAGTTCAAATGCACTAGATTTTGAAGTGGTCCCAAAAAATATTGCACACACAAACAGACCCGCTAAAACGGATTTACGCATTTAAATTGTCTCCTTTTTCTTGTTTAGTGTGACGAGTAGTTAATATTTGAATTCTCGTCGACGCATCATTCCACCTCACATGAAAAGACACGAATCTTAAGATTACACAGCAAACCCTCTACCCGTCAACCACCCAAAGTGCTTAAGGTGTTATAACAGAGGTAAATTTTCATATTTTTTTGTTGTAATATTGTACATACAGACAAATGCGGTTGAGCTTGAATAATCAACTAATTAAGTATATACTCGTGTGATGCCAGAATGGGATATATTTCCTTTTGAAAATCCGAGAACGGAAAAATATAAAGAGTATGGAGATAAAGACATACTTGAAAGAATCGTAGCGTCTCAAGTTGCGTTTCTGCTTTCAAAATATGGTGAGCTATACGTTGAAGAAGTAGATAACAGTGATGGCACTGAATTTGACGGTTCCATGAGTTATAAGGGTATTAGAATTGAAAGAATACCCCTGGAAGATGATGGAGAGATTGAAATTTCTCAGTTTCCTTTAATAAATGGTGAGTTCTCCACTCAACCTGGACATCATAGTGTTACAAAATTCAACGAAGATGATGTCTCAGAATTTATGGTAGGAATTGGCGACCCAGAAAAGCCTGGAATACCTAAAGTTACAGACAGCTCAAAAAATAGCGTAGACGGAAAACAATTGTTGGAACTACACGATGCACTAGATGAGGTTGAAGCCCAGTTCAAGCTTATGTCTAAAACCGTAAATGATCCATTTATAGAAACTACTGTTTATCCTGTTAGAGTAAATGATGAGCTAATCGACTGGTTTGATAGTCAACTTATGTAAATAATACATGTTAAAGCTTCCTGAAAAGTAGCTTTTTTTTGTAACCTTAAGTATAATTACATTAAATCGGAGGTTTAATGTCGGAAAACGATAATTTATCTAGTGAAAGTAACACACCTCAGGTAATAAAGCCTGATGAGATACCAAGTAAGAATAATTCTCGATTTTCTTTTATTGGTAAAGCCGTAGATAAAATCAAGGGATTAAATCGTAATACAAAATTAGCGCTTAGTTTGGTGTTAATCTTGGTAGTAGTAGGGGTTACGACTTTTACAATTAACGGTGATGATTCTTATGAAATAGCAAATACTGAAGAAGAAATTGAGCAGATTGATACAGCTGAACCAATCGAAGTTACTGTGGTGTATTCTGATGGTACTCTAGAGTACAAAAATGAAGATGAAGGCTGGCAAAAAGTATCAGAAAACATGGGATTAGAAACTGGAATGAGTCTGAAAACTACAGGGGCAGGCTCAAAAGCAGCAATAGAACTGGAAGATGGCAGTATTATTCGTATTGATTCCAACACAGAAGTAAACCTTGAAACTCTAACCGAATCTAAAGTTGTTATAGCTCAAGAGAGTGGATACATATACCACCGAGTCATACCCTCTGAAGAAAGAACTTATATAGTACTTACAGAAAATGCCCAATTTCAATCTGTAGGAACAGCATTTAGGACTGTTACAAGTGGTGACGAAGAAGCTGTTGAAGTATTTCAAAGTAGTGTAGAAGAGACTAACCATGATTTAAAAGCTGAAGAGGGTGAAAAAATTATTGCAAAAAGCAGCGTAGACCCATCAAAAGATAAAACCGTTGAAAAACTTGATATAGAAACTATAAAAAAAGATGCATTTGTTCTGTGGAACAGGGAGCAAGACCTTAAAAATGAAAACTTTAAAGACTTGCTAGGTTTTTTATCTGATTTTGATGGACCTAGTATTGAAATTACCAGCCCCGGGCCAGACAGCACAATTGAAATTCCTGCCGATAAAGCTAATGGCAGTGTTGCGATAACAGGCAAAACAGCTAAAGGCGCGAAATTAACCGTTACCTCCAAATCTATCCCAGGTAGCCAGCCAGTAGATGTGAGTATTGATGCAAACGGAAATTTCACAACTCCAGCACTTGAAGGAGCACCAGGAAGTTCTGTATTTGAATTCACAGCAACAGACAGCAGAGGAAATAAAACCACTAAAAACGTTAGCTACAATTTTGTTAAGAAAACAGTAACCCAAGAGCAAGGGATAGCATTAACTGTAGACGAAAAATCAATAGAAAATAAAGCAATATTTTCATGGGGATTAGTCGGTATTACCACTCCAGATGGAGTTAAGCTAGTTTACAGTGAAACAAATGC
Source organism: bacterium (assembly GCA_030430915.1). Lineage (GTDB taxonomy): Bacteria > Patescibacteriota > Saccharimonadia > Saccharimonadales > SZUA-47 > JAUIKH01. The sequence goes on from JAUIKH010000002.1 coordinate 11,928, forward strand.
TAATCCTAAATTTGGTACTGACAGCAGTATATATGTCAAATCAGGTGACAGCTACACTTTAAAGAAATCTGAGTTCCCATCAGGAAAAACCTACAATTTTAAAGCATGTAGATATATCAAAGCATCTAGCTCTTGTGATACTTACAGCAACAAAGTCACTATAGAAATTCCTTAGAAATACAAGCTTAACTAAAAGTTTACTACTTCTTACTTTTCTTTTCTGTTGGCGCAATAGCTAAAGAATAAAGATTCATTCCTACTATCATACCTAGAATTGGTGCAAGTAAGTATGTAGAATTTAGTGAATTGTTAGCTAGTGCTACGGCAGGATTCAAAAAGCCTGCAGCTGCTAATGAAGCTACTAAGGCGCCGAAAGTTAGTGCACCTCCGATAGCAAAAGCCGAATAACCACCTTTGAGCTTCTGCGAAATAGCTGCAATTATGCCCATGCCAAATACAGCTGAGCCGATCATTTCAGCCCAAAAAACACGCCATTCAAAGCTACCGAAACCTACTTCTGGTAAATTAGTATTGGTCAGATAATTGTACATCAACAAAGCACATGCTCCACCTAGCATTTGAGCTGCGATATAGACTAGAGCATTAGTAGTGTTGATTTTACGTAATGTCCAAAGCCCCAAAGTAACCGCAGGGTTAACGTGTGCGCCAGAAACACTTCCAAATAGTGCTACGACTAGGGCTAGGGTTGCGCCTGCAGATATTGAAATATACCATGCTGCTGTACCCAAGCCAAACATGTTAGCGACTACTAAAACTACTGATGCTAAAATTAGAGTTCCTAAAAACTCAGACAATATTAGTTTAATTTTATCCTTTGAAAACATATAGACCTCCTAAAATGTTAATGCGCTAAGTATACATCTATTTTGAAGTTTTAAAAAATCTTAGGATTAAACTAATCTACGATGACAGGAATGTCTTCGTGGCAAAGAATGGAAGCAGTGGCTAGGTTTAGCAATGCTAGTGTTTCTACCGTTCTATCCGTTTCTTCCTGATAACCCGAAGAGTTTAGGGCCTCAGCAGTCTTAGGAAAAGCCCAAGCATGGACTACAAAACCAGAAACTCCGAGCTCTTCTTTGACTTTCTGCATTTCAGGAGTCTTACCTGGTTTGGTTTTAATTAGAATAAATTGTCCATCATGATCACCCACTAGCTCTTCAAACCCGGCTCCAGAATCTCTAGAGGCATCTAATACACTGGCTCTGTCTTTGGCAAAGTAATCACCTTGTTCGACTCTAGCTTTGGCATTTGATCCATATTCTTGTATACGCTCTGGTGTAATTTGATATCCTAGAGCATTTAAAGCGCTCCCTAAGTTTTCTCTGCTATCAGAAATTTCTTGATGTCTTTCTTGAGCTTTATTTGTCTGACCGCAACCACATGGTCCATGATTGTCACCGTGAGCACTTACACCTTCATTGCCTTTAGTTAGTGCAGCTGTGTTGCTTTTAACTATTTCGATTTCTGTACTGCTTGCTGTTGTCTGTGCAATATCATGAGCATGGGCATTGCCCACTGGACCTCCAGCACTTCTTGGCAGTAAGCTTCTTGTTCCGTCTTCATAAAATCTTTCATCTATACAAATAGATGCAATAGAATCTTGCGATATATCATCATCAAACTCTCCGCTGAGAATACGGCTAAATTTTTCTGATAACTCAGGAGTCACTACTGTTCCTTCTCCGACAGATCCCTTACCTAATCCAAATTCGCCCAGTGTTTTATAGTCTACTTGTAACACATTTCCTCCTAATAGATTAGGATCCTGTCCGTGCGAATCAAGCCCCAATTCAAAACTATTTTCTTTCATTAATTTTCTCTTTCCTAGTGATTACTATCAATATTTTACTTGATAATTATCACTTATAGCTGGCCATTATTCAAGTAAAATATTTGTTATAAGAGGTATTATGCAATCATCAGTTAATCCAGAATGCAAAGAGTTACCAGTAAACTTGCCTACTGGTAGAGGGGAGACTAGCACAAAAACTGTAATCCCTGTAGACGTATTAGCAGTAGTTAATGCTCAAGATCTTGACTTACCTGATTTAGCATATTCAAACGTCGTAGATACGCTACAAAGATCTGATGATGTGCAAAGGTTTACAATAAACAGTATTCACGAAGCATCTAAGCAAGAGATGAACGACAGAGATAAGCGCAGAACAATATCTTTGTCTATACTAGTTGGACGGGTTATTCAAGCCGCAAATGATAGAGAAGCAGCCGAAGCCTCATTAAAAACAACTACACAAGTCTTCTACCAGCCAAGAATATTTTAATTAATAAAAATATTCCAAAGACTATGAAGCCTTGTTTGCACGGGCAATCTTTTGTTCTTCTTTAAGTTTTAGTCCAAGTTTCTTTATTAGTGCAGGAGAAACAAAAGTAGTGATTATAACAACCAGAATAATTGTACTGAATAGCTCATCGCTTAAAACCCCTAACGCACTACCAGTAGCTGCAAAGATCAGCCCAACTTCACCTCTTGGTACCATTGAAACTCCAACTAGCATTTTTTCTGTCATGCTGCCTTTCATTCCTATTCCAGAAACAAACTTGGCTGCAACTGCAACAACAGAAATAATACCCGCTATTAAATAAAGTTTTGGTTGTAGCAAAGAACCGAAATCAATTTGTAAACCTGTATATACAAAAAATACTGGAATAAAAATCAAACCAATACTGTTAATTAAATCTTCTACATGTGCATGTCTATGCTTTTTAATTAACTGTGCGACATTTGCACCATTCTTATCGTCAGCTTCCAGATATTTTATATCTTCAATGATTTCTGGATCTGAAAAAGATTCAAAATGAACTGAATCCAGCAATAAACCGGCTGCAAAAGCTCCAATAATAGGCTCTAGACCAAAGATTTCTGCTAAATATCCAAAAACCAAAGCGAAGCTTATTGCTAAAGTAACCTTCATGCCTATTCCCGTGTTAATTGCACTAAACATTTTAGATAATGGTCTGGCAACTAAAGTACCTATATAAAGCGACCCAACCAAGAATCCAAATGACTTAAGAGCTAAAACTAACACGAGACTAGCTGAGAGCTCACCGCCCGAAACTAACGCAGAAATTACAGCTAACACAATAAGCCCTAGAACATCATCGATAACTGCTGCCCCTAAGACTGTCTGAGCGGCTTTACTTCTTGTTAGCTTTAATGACCTAAAAACAGATGCGGTTATACCTACGCTAGTTGCTACTAAAGATGCTCCCAAAAATAATCTAGCGTTTGAAGATGCGTCACTAAAAAATATTGGCCCCAACACAAAAGAACCAACAACAAAAGGCACTACGACACCAATTATCGCAATTACAAGCGCACTTGCTCCAACCTTTTTCATGTCTTTAATCTGCGATTCTAGGCCGATAGAGAACAATAGCAAAAGGGCCCCAAACTGAGCTAAGAAACTGATTATTTCATTTGTCGCAACTTGAGATATAAAATCCCAGCCAAAGTAACCCAACGCAGATAAGGCTATGCCAGCTAGCAACTCTCCTATTACGGCAGGCTGACCATATTTTTCGACAATATTTCCTAATTTACCAGCTACAAGAACCAAGGCAAACATAGCAAACACTAATCCAAAGTGGTGCACAGCTGAATGGTCGGAATGATCTGACCCCATATCTTCTTCTATATGAGCTGCGTCTACATTTTCTTCAGAAGAATAATCTTCATCAATAACTATTATATGATCTTCTGAGGAATCGCGTTCTGTAATTGAGCTATTTGTTTGTTCTGAGTCCGCTCTAGCTTGAAATGGAGCAGCTATTTGAAACGCAGACACAGAAAAAATAATCAGGACAAAGCTAATCAAAGCTTTTTTCATATTTGCTTTATTCTCCAAAAGAGTAACTTATTTTACCAATGTATTATATATCACATTTTACATGTGTCAATCATCACTTATATAAAATGTGTGCTTTTAGGCTATCGCCTTGAACGTCTACGTAATTCGGCAATCTTAAGCCTTGATGCTTGTCGATCCACAATTGCCTGTGCTTTGTCTAAAGATACCTGATCTTTTGCTTCTGAACGCAACTGTTTAGCACGTTTTAGTGCTTCTTCAGCTTCTTTAGCGCTAACTTCTGAATCTTTGTCGGCTTCATCTACCAACACTCTAACTGTACCCCCCGAAATCTCAATAACACCACTGTCTATGGCATAGTTTTCCATCATGTCGTCTGGATGATTATCCTTTTTTCTGACACTAATTACACCAGTTGAAGCTATGCTAACTAACGGTGCATGGTTTTTGAACACTGCTATTTGTCCTTGTGGGGTAGGCAATAATACTTCGTGCACAGAATCACGTAATTTTACACCTGTTAGTGTTACTAATTCAAAATGAATCATTATCTATTCTTTCTATAATGTTGAAAATTATTAAAAATCTTCTTACCTGCCATAGCTACTCCTGCCATAGCTACAGCTCCAATAGCCGCATTGAAGGCTACAAATTTTATTGCTTCTTTATCTTCTACCATTTTAGGCAAAGGTACTATATCGATACGTTCTGATGAAACCATTATTTGACCTCGCCTATGGAACCTTTCATATAAAATGCACCTTCAGGTTTATTGTCATGCTTACCATCTAGTATTTCACGGAATCCTTTGATTGTGTCTTCTAGTTTGACGTACTGACCTGGTATACCAGAGAATACTTCGGCTACGAAGAACGGTTGAGTTAAAAACCTTTGTATTCTTCTAGCACGTGAGACGATTTTTTTATCTTCTTCAGATAACTCTTCCATACCTAAAATAGCGATAATATCTTGTAAATCTTTATATCTTTGTAAAATTCTTTGTACTTCTCTGGCTACGTTATAGTGCTCTTCACCAACGACTTCTGGGTCTAAAATAGTTGAATTAGAATCAAGCGGATCAACAGCAGGGTAGAGACCTTGCTCGGTTAAAGCACGGTTAAGCGCGATTGTTGAATCGAGGTGAGAGAATGTTGTAGCAGGGGCTGGGTCTGTAAAGTCGTCAGCTGGAACATAAACAGCTTGAATAGAGGTAATTGAACCTTTTTTAGTACTGGTGATTCGTTCTTGCAAGCCACCCATTTCTTGAGCTAAGTTCGGTTGATAACCAACAGCAGAAGGTAATCTACCTAATAGGGCTGACACTTCTGATCCAGCCTGAGTAAATCGGAAAATGTTATCTACGAATAGCAATACATCTTTACCCTCATCACGGAATCCTTCAGCAATAGTTAGTCCAGATAAGCCAACTCGCAAACGTGCACCAGGTGGTTCGTTCATCTGCCCAAAAACAAGGGATGTTTTGTCAAGTACTCCTGACTCTTCCATTTCATAGTATAAATCATTACCTTCACGAGTTCTTTCACCAACCCCTGCGAATACTGAGTTACCACTATGGAATTTAGCTATGTTGTTGATTAGCTCAGTAATTAGCACAGTTTTACCAACACCAGCCCCTCCAAATAGACCAACCTTACCACCCTTAGTAACTGGACAGATTAAATCGATAACTTTAATTCCAGTTTCCAAAACCTCAGTCTTACCTGACAAATCAGCAAGGGTAGGTGGCTCCCGATGAATTGGAGCTTTTTTACCTTTTGGTGCTGGTTTATCGTCAATTGGATCACCTACCACATTGAACATACGTCCTTGTGTTTCAGCTCCAACAGGAACTTGTACTGGTGCTCCTGTGGCAATAACTTCTGTGTCTCTGGTCAAACCATCTGTACCACCAAGAGCTACAGTTCTAACGCTGTTTTCACTCAAGTGTTGAGCTACTTCTAGATATACGGTCTTTCCATCTAACTTTAAAGTTAGTGCGTCATAAATAGCTGGCAATTCTCCGTCAAAGTCAACATCAACAACCACACCAACTACTTGGCTGACTTTACCTACGTTTGTTTTTTCTTTTGTTGCTGTACTCATAATTCTCCTTTAATTCCTTTCTGATTGTTCTGATGTTTATTTATCTGGATTAAATTATTCTTCATACTCATATTGGAACCTCTCTCTTTCTTCTGCAATCCCAAGCCTATGCCCTACAATCAGTCCACGGTGAGCTACACTATAAATAATGTTTTCAATAAGTTCATCTACTTCGCTCTTGGTCTGTTCATCAATGGTTGATATTCCTAAGCCAAGAACATTTATTATAGACCTTCTTGATGCAAGCTCAGTAATATAATCAACCGTATCCTTAAATTGGTGCAAAACATCATCTGTTATCATATCAGCAACATCATCACTATTTACCGCCTCTTCTGGAGAAGAATTTGCTATTGGAAACATACGACCCCAAGCTTCTGCCGCATTGTCATTTGATAATAATTCCATATTTGTTGGATTTTTCATTATTTCATAGCCTCTGTTATTTCTTTTGTTAGACCTAGCTGTTTGGCTTCAGTAAATCTCTGGGCATAGTCAGGTGCCCAGTCGCTCCTCAAGAAAGAGTCCATGCTAGTTTTTTTATCAGCCTCAGGAACTTTTAAGTTATTCTTACTTCTGTATAAAAAATCAGCAAACCTAACATCATCAGATATTTCATCCACCACTAAAGACCCTACATCAATAGCCAACTCTCTTGTTATAGTCTCTAGATCGTTTTCAGGAAATAACTTTTCTGATTCTTTTTTATAATGCTCATCAGATCTAAGCGCACTGCCTAATGAAATGTTACCAGCATGAAACACTATGTCATCAGAATATCTGCTTATAACTCCGTCTATTCTTCTATTTCGTCCATGAAGGTTCGCTAATAAATCTATAGTCATGTCATTTATTAACTCACGTGACTCATGAACATTTGAGGTTGTCATCATTTCATAGCCTCCGCACCACCGGTAATTTCTGCTAGTTCTTGAGTAATAGCTGATTGTCTGGCTGAATTTGCTGCTAGTGTTAAATCATCAATTAAATCACCCGCATTATCGCTTGCAGTTTTCATAGCCATCATTCTAGAACTTTGTTCACTAGCTTGGCTCTCGAGATATGCTTGCCAAAGCTGTACATCAATTAATCTATCTGACACTTCATCCAAAACTACTTTTGGACTTGGCTCAAAAATAGCGAGCTCAAGATCATTGGAAACCCTAACTTCAGAAAATGCTGCAGGTAACAATCTTTGTAGTGTAACTTCTTGTACAACGCTTGACTTATAGTCCGTAAACAAAACATCCACCGCATCTACTACGGGCTCGGACGTTACTTTTTTAGGTATTCCTGATTCCTCAGATTTAATTATCGTAGTTTCACCAGCAAATTGATTTTTGATAGTTGTCAACACCGCTTGCAGGTCACTTATTGTTGGTTTTTCTGGCATGTGATCATAACTACCAACTATCTCTAACCCTTGTACACGTGCAGCAAATTTTGCTGCTTGTTTGCCAATCAGAATAAGCTTAGTGTTAATTCCGTTTTCTTTATCCTGTTTTAATTCTTTAGTAAGTTGTCTTAATACGTTACTGTTGTAGGCTCCTGCTAGACCCCTATCACTTGTAATAACTATTAGTGTGCGGCATTTTACCTGTCTAGTCACAAAAAGTCGATGATTACTGACGTCTGTTAATTCCCTAAGTCTAGTTAATATCTGAGCTGCAGTTTTTGTATAATCACGACTGGATAGGGTAGTCTCTTGAGCACGGCGCATTTTTGATGCAGCCACTAATTCCATAGCCTTGGTAATCTGTTTTGTATTCTTAACAGTTTTGATTCGGGCTTTTATCTGTTGCGTACTAGCCATAGAAAGCTCCTTGACTTGCAGCGTTTTTAACATCTAACTGTCTGCTAATCTCTTGTGCAACGTCCATTACTTCAGTTAAATCTGTATGTACCTCACTAGATAGAGCAACAGCAGAAAGCCACTCTTCTAACGGATAAGTCCGTTCGATCATATCAATTCTATCGTCTGAGAAGACTGGCTCATATTCCATAACTTCAACATCAGCAGATTTTAATAAGAAGAATTGCCTTGTTTTCTCTAGGTAATCAACGCTAGGCTGAGTTGAGCTCTGATGTATAAAATCAGAAGCTGTTCTTACTAAATCTGCTTCAGATGATGCCATTATTTACTACTTTCTTCCTTGTATTCCTTGGCTACTTTTTCAGCCTGATTAAGTATTACTTGCTTAACTTCATCAGATGGTTTGCCGCCCTTGTCTAGCTCTTGCATGTCAGATTTCTTCTCGCTCCATAACTGCGACATCAGAGCGGACTGAGCTTTTTTAATACTTTCGACAGGAACTGAGTCAAATTTGCCTTCTGTGGCTGCTATTAGACTTGAAGATTGCTGCCAAATACTTAGCGGTGAATACTGTGGTTGCTTAAGAAGCTCGGTTAACCTTTGTCCTCTTTCAATCTTTGATTTAGTTTCTGCATCAAGGTCTGAGCTAAATTGAGCAAATGCAGCTAACTCACGGAATTGAGCTAAGTTTAGTCTCAATGGTCCAGCAGCAGCTCTTATGGCTTTTGTCTGGGCTGCGCCACCAACACGAGACACGGATAATCCTACAGATATAGCTGGTCTAATACCTTGGTTAAATAGATTAGTCTCCATGAAAATCTGACCATCAGTAATAGAGATCACATTAGTTGGAACGAATGCAGAAATATCTCCTGCCTGAGTCTCTACGATTGGTAGGGCAGTTAGTGATCCACCACCTTCTTCGTCGCTCATTTTTGCTGCTCGCTCTAGTAAGCGTGAGTGCAGATAGAATACGTCACCAGGATATGCTTCACGTCCTGGAGGTCTACGAAGTAGTAAACTCATTTGACGGTATGCAACGGCATGCTTGGACAGGTCATCATAAATAATCAGAGCATGCTCTGAATTATCTCTGAAATACTCACCCATAGCAGCCCCAGAATAAGGCGCTAGATATTGCAAGGAAGCAGGATCATTTGCACTTGTAGCTATGACAATGGTCTGGTCCATTACACCTTCACGTTCCAAACGCTCAACCATTCTGGCTACTTTGCTCATCTTTTGACCAATAGCTACGTAAATATTTATAACACCGGTAGATTGCTTGTGCTGGTTGATCATTGTGTCTACAGCTACAGCAGTTTTACCAGTCTGACGGTCACCAATAATAAGCTCACGCTGACCACGACCTATCGGGACCATGGCATCAACTGCCATAATTCCTGTCATCAATGGCTCGTGCACAGATTTACGAGCTAATACTCCTGGAGCAGGGCGCTCAACTAGTGCTGTTAGCTTAGTCTTAACTGGACCCTTATCATCTAATGGACGACCAAGTGGGTCAACAACTCTACCGACTAACTCAGGGCCAACAGGAACCTCTAAAACTTTACCTGACAATCGTACTTTTGCGCCTGCTTTTACTTCTACATCACTACCAAGTAGCACTGCACCGATTTCGTCCTCCATCAAGTTAAGGGCGAAAGCATTTACAGTTTGTCCGCTTGAGCCTTCAATTTCTATCATTTCGTTGAAACCACATTCACTCAAGCCATAAATCCAGGCTACACCGTCACCGATTCTAGTAACAACACCTGCTTTTTCTACTCCGCCGGTCTTTTTTAATTCTGAAATTGCATCACGTACTTCTTTTGCTAGCTCTGCAACCGATACTTCTGCTGACATATATTCTCCTAATTACTGCTATTTATTACTTGTTGTTTAAATCTATTCAATCTACCTTCTACAGTAAGGTCTACTTCTTGTTCTTTGGCTGAAGCCTTAACTCCACCTATCACACTCTTGTCTATTGTCTCGTTAAATACTGGATTTTCTACATTTAAAAGCTTAGCGAGTTGCTTTTTAGTTGCCTGATCAATTTTGTATGCACTAACTATGCTAACTTGTGTACTGCCTCTTTTATCTAGCTCTTTTTCAATCGCTCTAAATAGCAAAGAAGACTCACGAGATCTTCTCTCAGCAAGTAAAAAAGAAGCTAGTGAATTAGCGACATCTTCAACCTTTGAGCCAGATCCAATTCTGTCAGCAGCATATGATGCTAGCTGGTTTATCGAGACTTTTGACATTACTTCATGGCCTCCTTGAGATAATCTTCTACTAGTTTTCTGTCTGAATTAGCATCTAGTTTTTGATTCAGTACTGCTTCTGTTGCTTCGGTCACCAAACCAGCCATTTCAGATTTCAGTTTGTTACGCGCCTGGGCGATTTCTCTCTCAATTTTGCCTTCTGCATCACGTAAGATATTTTCTGCTTTGCGGTTAGCAGATTCTTCAGCTTGCTGAATTATCGAACCAGATTCATTATGTGCTTCAGCAATAACTGCATCAGCATCTTTACGAGCTATTTTAAGTACTTGCTCAACCTTTTCATCTAGTTCTGCCTTTTGCTTATCCATCTCAGCAGTCAAATGAAGCCCACGGTTAATATCATCGTGTCTTTTATCTAAATTTTTAACAATTCCATCTAGTGCAAACTTCTTTACTAGCCATAAAAGCAGTAAGAAAGTTATTGCTTGTGCAGCTATGGCAAAAATATCTAAGCCCAAAGCACCAATACCTTCTGAAGCTTCTTGTGCATGCTCACCAGCTTTTTCTGCTGCTGCAAAAATTCCCATTATATTCATCTGTTATATTATATCCTTTCTGGCTGCAATAACCACGACCGCTTCAAATCTTTTGAAAAGTTCGTCATTATTGCATATTACTCTCTATGTTTTGTTAATCGATTGAAATTTGTTGGGTTATTCGCTGATGAAGTACAAGGCAGAGGGCGGAGCTCAAGCGAGCTGTATTAGCTATACAGTGAGCGAGCACCGCAAACCTCTAACGCAGTAATTCGCTGCGAATATCCTTACAAAAGGAAGGCACCAAGTAGGAAGGCAAGCAACGCCGTAACCTCAATCATCGCTGCGATGATGATGATTTGACTTGCGGCTTTTCCAGCTTCTGGGTTACGGCCCAAAGCTTTCATGTAGTTTGAGCCAACAAGAGCCAAACCAATTGCAGCAAGAGCTAAAGCTAGTCCAAGCATAATGCTTTTTGACCAAGCTTGTGCAACTTCTACGCTGAATTCGTTTGCTTCAGCTAATATTGTGTTTAACATTTTTTCTCCTTAGGACATTGTCCATATGGTTACTTTTAAAAGAACTTTTTTAGGGTTCTTATTATCACGCCGTTAGCTCCTCGACCTTTTGAGCTGATGGTTCATGATCTTCCTCAGGGTGCGCATGAGATATAGCTAAGCTTAGGTATGTAGCTGAAAGCACGGTAAACACATACGCCTGTATACCGGCTACAAGAAGTTCAAATAAAATAATTGGTATTACTGCAATTGGAGTACGACCTCCACTCAATATAAGGCTTGTGAAAACAGCTATTAGTATCTCGCCAACAGCGGTATTCAAAAACAGCCTTAGAGCTAAGCTCAATATTCTGGTAAACTCACCAAAAACTTCTAATATGCCAATGAAAAAGTTAATCGGGTTCAGAGGTTTATCGCTAAAATAGTGCTGGAAATGACCCTTAAATCCCTGAGCTTTAATAGACAAAACTTGAACTGCAATAATTGCAATCACGGCCATAACAAGAGTCCCGTTAAGATCGGCTGTAAACGGTCTAAATATCGGAATACTATCAACTGTTATGCCAGGCCCAACAATTGGTATTAAGCCTAAAGTGTTACTAAATAAAATAAAAAGAAAAAAAGTTGCAAATAAAGGAGCATACTTATATGCCTGCTTACGATTACCGAAAGCTCCTTCTAAGACCCCAATAACGAATTCAACTACCACTTCAAGAACAGCTACAGCTCCTTTTTGAGCCTTAACTCTGGACTTCTTGGCAAGCATTATTAATACAATAGCCATAAATGCAGCAACAATTAGACCGTAAAGCATTGAATTTGTTACAGTCACACCACCAATTTCAAATACTTTTTCAGCCTTCAATGACACATGAATGTCACTGTTTGATGACGATAGAATAGATAAGGTATTTAGCATGTGCTAACCCCACAAAAAATCGTCGGCATAAGGTCGGCGTTGAATCTCATATTTAATTGCATTATAACAGTTATAAGTACTAGCATACAACACCTATGAGCAAATTTAATTCATATTTATTTTTTAGGGTATAATTAGCTTATGTTTAATATATTTGCACATGCAGGAGAAAGACACGAAAGTGCAGCGGTGGCTGCAGCTCATGAAATACCGTGGTTCATACAACTACCACTGTTCGTTGGCTTAATAATGTTATTTGCATTGATAGTTTGGCAACTGTCTAAGAAAACAGAACTTACTGTGTTGCTTACTTCCGCATTATTATTGATCAGCGGAATTGGCTTCTACGAAGCGGCACCAGCCATAAGTATTGTCGCCATTACTGCTGGCCTGTTTTCAACACTCTTTATAACTTTAGTTGGTCTTGGGCCTAAACCAAGCAAAAAATAATCAAACGACTGTTACAATAACAGTATGGCATTTGAAGATTTTGAAACTAAAGAATCTGTAGTAGTCGTTTACACAGGCGAGGGGAAAGGCAAAACCAGCGCTAGTGTGGGATTAATGGCTAGAGCCCTCGGAAGAGACTGGAAGGTAGCTTATATCCAATTTATAAAGCACTGGAACGTTGGAGAACATGATTTTATTAGAAAAATTGAACCCGTCTTCAAAGATAATTTATTTTTTTACAAAGGGGGTAAGGGCTTTTTCGATGCTGGTGACATTAGCGCAAAAGGCGTGTCTGAAGCTGAACACAAAAAAGCAGCTAAAAAAACATACGACAAAGCATATAAGCTTGCCGTATCAGGTGATTATAACTTGGTAATTTGTGATGAGATATGCAATGCAGTACACGATGGATTATTAAGTAAAGCACAAATGAAAGACTTAATAGTCAATAAAAGTAAAAACACAAGTCTGTGCTTAACAGGCAGAAATTTTCCAGAAGATTTAGTTGAATTGACAGACATATCAACAAATATGACTAAGCTAAAACACCATTTCGACGATAAATTTCTAGCAAACGAAGGAATTGACTACTAATTGTCGAACATTTGCCCTAACATAGCTGCTTTAGCCAGTAACGCTGGATGTTTTCTGTGGCCTTCTAATCTGCTTAACTCTTGATTTTTAGCAAAATCGTAAGACTCCATAATTAGTTGCCAATTAAAGTATGGCCTTGCTTCTTGAAGCTCTTCACCACGACCATCTGCAAAAGCTTCTTGCATATCACTTAGTAAGTGCACTTGGTACAAATCTTTATCTAGACCCGTTGTTACTACCAGAGTCTTATCAGTAACAAGTTTGCTGCCAGCGACGGCACCCTTAGGATCTTGACAGTCGGCACACATCGGCAATGTAGGGGTAGCAGCCCCAGTAACACCCTTTATAAGTTCAATGTCTGTTGTGGCAACAACAACCACCCCAAGAGCTTCTATCATTCCTGCTTTTTGAGCTTTCTTAATAGCAATTTTCTCAGCACATACTTTATCTTTTTCTCTTTTGACTTTTAGGTTTCCTGCAGAAAATATTTCTGATGACTCGTCTACAGGATTTATTGCAAATACAGCTGCTCCCACGTGAAAATCTCTATACGAATTAGCCTTTTCATTAGCTGCAACACGAGCGGACTCCACCATATAAGGCATAGCTGAAAGCATTAAATGATATGGCTCAAAACTACCTTCATGCTCAGAAAAAGTTTCAGGACTCTTCATATCTATATATTATAACATTTTTTGTATTTTTGACAATGCTAGATATTCTATAAAGAATTACTTAGACGTTCGAATGCGTCTAGTAATCTTCTAAGAGGTTTTTTGTGGTCTGAAATAGAGTAGTATACCCTCAAATGATCATGTGTTCTATCAGCAGAAATCAACCCAACCTCGACTAATAATTTGAGTTTTTTAGAAAGAGTGGCTGGATTAATTTTCAGCTCGTCTCGAAGTTCTGAAAAGTTCTTTTCTCCATACCTTTCTAATTCAAATAGAATCTTTAGATTTGTAGAGTCTCCAAAGATAAAAAAGCCTCTGTGAAGCACCACTAATTCTTTTTCTGTCAGTTGTTTATTCATACTACACTTTCTATACTGGTTATGTATATATACTACTATAGATTGTTAACTACTGTAAACTAATGAACTTATGCTATTGTTAATTTATAAAAAAGGAGCCGGTAATGAATCAAAAAACATTAGATTTAACTGCTTGGAGTTTAGTAGTTTTATCAATTAGTTTAGCTGTAATCTCTTGGGGTAATGGCTTTAGTTGGAACATAGAATCATTAAACGCTTACCAATGGTTTCCGCTTTTTGGGCTAGTAGCCTGGATGACAATGTGGGGGCACTACATAATAGGAGCGAGCAGAATAAAGAACAAAGGTCTGCAAAAACCGAAATATTACTCTACCATTACTGGATATATCGTTTTAGCTTCATTACTATTACACCCTGGAATTTTAGCTTATGAACAAAAAGAAAATGGCCAAGGTCTACCACCAGACAGTTTTATTGACTACGCTGGTCAAAGCCTTAAACTAGCTGTGTTCATTGGGACATTATCGCTTTTTATATTTTTGAGTTACGAAATATTTAGCAGAATGAAAAAAACTGATTATATTAAAAAAGTATGGCCAGTTATATCCGTCTCTCAAAGCCTAGCAATGATATTGATTTTTGTTCATGGGCTAAGACTCGGAAGCAACTTAGGAAGTGGGTGGTTTAGGATAGTTTGGATAATTTATGGACTAGCTCTAATTCCTTGCTTTTATATCATCCACAAACAAGACTTCGAAAAACAATAAATTCTTTATTCGAATTACATTTTAAGATGTTATTATACTTAACATTATGAAACCAACACTTCATCTTATTGTTGGCTTGCCAGGATCAGGCAAATCTACTTTGGCAAAACAAATACAAAAACTAACTAAGGCAGTTAAGCTAACCTCTGATGATTACAGATTATTGATATTCCCAGAACCGACATTCAGCCAACAAGAACACGACAATTTATATGGAATGATTGACCACAATGTGGAGCACCTATTATCTGCAGGTCATAGCGTTATATATGATGCTAATCTAAATAGAAAAAAACACCGTGATGAAAAATATGCACTAGCCAAAAAATATGGAGCAAATACTAAGCTTTGGTGCTTAACAACACCTGACGGTTTATCCAAAAAACGACGTATTGAAGACCAAAACCACACTTTAATCCCAGAAGGAGAGACACCTGAAAGGATGTTTGATAGGATTTCAAAAATTTATGAGCCGCCTTCTAGAAATGAAAAATGTGTTGATATAGATGGAACTAACATAACCAAAGAGGCCGTGAAAGAACTACTTTGATTTATTATTTCTGACTAGATAATATTGCAACACTGACAAATCTCTCGCCGTTATCTGTAGTGTCGAATTTTTCAACTCTAAATCCTATGAAGCTAACGCGAGAATCAAGCAAGCATTCTCTATGACCTTTATCACTATTCATCCAGTCTTTAAACGCTTTTTTGTGACTGTCAGTGCTAGCTAAATCCAGATTTTCACAGCTAAATAATCTCTTTTCTTTGAATAAAGACGAAAAATCAGTGCCGTTAGGTGTAATATGAGAATAATATTGATTCAGGACCATATCATATGTTCTTGTATCAGCAATCTTATTTAAGTCACTATCAATAGCAAGAGGTAGCTCTCCTTCTTGCTTTCTAGCTTCATTGATAAGATCTACAATTTCTATACCTGTTGACTCGTTATTTATCGTTGAAGCTCCAGCTACCTTTGTGTTGTTTTGATTAGCTTGAACTACCTCTGTAACGCCAAAACCCTGACTCACAGCAAAGAAAAATGCAGCATAAAAAACGATAGTTATTGCCACAAATCTAAAAGTCTTCATATATATTATTATATCACGTTTAGATGCTTTTTGTCAAGCCTTACCTATAATTTTTGTGATTTTACTCACAAAACGCCAAAAATCATTGACGTCATATATAGCGTAGTAGTAATATTGAACTACACCATCGTTGAGGTGGTTTAGCGACACGAGAATCGTCAAAGATTTTCTGGAGCGACTAAAGAGAGACTGTCAAAGGTCTCTCTTTTGCCTTTAATTGAACCACTTTTTGTTTTTTACAACTTTTAGCATAATGAAATCTAGAGGAAATATAATAAGAGAGACCAAGAACCCAGCTATTGCTACCGGTACAGACAATAGATGAGAGCCAATTCTTTCAACCATAGGGATTCTAAACTTTAAAGGAGCTGGTAAGTTACCAAGCTCTTTGTGTAATTTCTTGGTTTTATTTCGTAGTTTTGAGTAGTGAATAAATTTTGGGATATAACGGAAAGATTGGTTATCAGAGTAAGTTAGCAGGTCATTAGCTTGAATTATTTTATGACTATTGCTGACTATCCATAAGGCAACATCTTGATCTTCATGCACCATTGAATCGTCTAGGCAAACTACATCTTTTACTTCTAGCCAAGCACTCTTTGTGATTGCCATATTTCCGCCCCATGTTGTTATCGTGCCGAAAATCCCGTGAACATTCCAGTAATAACTCCGCAAAAATAATGTAGTTTTTGGCCATTTTAAAATAGGGAGAAGTGAAGTCTTGCCGAGCCCCGTTATGCCACACAGTTCGCTATCATTGCTAAAATAATTTACTAATTTTTCTACCCAATCATTATTTAGCCTTGTATCTGCATCAATTCTGCCTAGTATTTGATTTTTTGCTGCGTTAAAGCCAGCTGAGCGAGCATGAGCTCGGCCTTGGTTCTTCTCCGTTACTATGGTTACAAATTCATATTTTTTAGCTATTTCAATTGTTTTATCTGAACAGTTATTATCAACAATTATAACCTCGTCTGGTAAAACATTTTGAGTTGCAATACTATCAAGACACCCTCTAATGTGGTGTTCCTCGTTGTAAACAGGTATAATTAAACTAACCTTAAGCATAAAAAAGTGATTACCTACATTGAAGCATAACAAACAAGCTAACAAGTCTAAAGTAACTTCGAAGAAAAAGGTTGCTAAACCAGCCAAGATTTCGAAGTTAAAGCATTTTTTTGCAGAGACATTATGGAAAGACAGAAGCCGTAAGGGTAAGTTATTTGTAATTCTTGTCTACATATCTTTGTTTTTAACAGTAACGTCTTATGGAATATCACAGTGGTATACCTTTAGGCATAAAGATCGACCTTTAGTAATCGGGGCTACTTTCATACCTGACTATGCAAGATACTTTAATCTAGACCCCAAAGAGACTATGCAAGCAATGATAGATGATTTAGGAATAAAACGATTCAGACTTGTATCATATTGGAAAAATCATGAGCCAGCAGATGATAAGTATGATTTCACTGAGCTTGATTGGCAGTTTGACATGGTTGAAAAAGCCGGCGGCGAAGTGTCGCTAACATTGGGCCTAAGACAGCCCAGGTGGCCAGAATGCCATGGACCTGCTTGGGCCATGGAAAAACCAATCGAACAATGGTCTAAAGATTTGAATGAATATATGGGAGCCGTAATTGACCGATACAAAGACCGTGATGTATTAGTTGAATATCAGTTAGAAAATGAATACTTCTTAAGTGTTTTTGGTGACTGTCCAGATCACAGCCGGGAGAGACTAGTCGATGAGTTTAACTATGTAAAAGCTAAAGACCCGACAAGACCACTAATTGTTAGCCGAAGCAACAATGCAACTCCTAGCTGGCCTGTAGGGGAGCCAAGAGCTGATATAGTTGCGGCATCTATCTATAAACGGGTATGGGATAAAACCGTAACGAATAGGTACTTTGAATATCCTTATCCGGCTTGGTTTTATGGTTTCTTAGCGGGAGCTACAGAACTAACGACAGGTAGAGACACAATTATCCATGAATTACAGACTGAGGCATGGCTGCCTGAAGGCTACAGCATGGTTGATGCACCGATAAGTGAGCTTTATAAATCATTTAACCCTGAACGTGTAAAAGACAGGATAAATTATGGCGTAGCGACTGGTATCAGAACCATAGATATATGGGGTGTTGAGTGGTGGTATCAAATGAAAACTAAACGTAATGCTCCCGAAATCTGGGATAACGCTAAGGAAACCTTGGAAAGTTATAGATAACCGGCTTTACTGTTCTGGAAATATTGAAGGAGTTAGAAGACCAATCGTCTTTTTAGGAGCAAATAATACTTCGTTATGGTAGTGATTAGGGATTTCGACTGCTGTGATGCCGTTGCCTGCCGCTCGATGCATATTTGCTAACTCTGAAAACCCAAAACCATCTAGCTCTGAATGGACAATGGCACGGCCCTCAGGGAAAGATTTCTCACCCTTTGCTATCAAGTCTTCAACAGCGGAATATCCACCACTTATTCTTCTGATTGTAGATATTGAACTAGTAGGACTGTCTGCCAATTCAAGGCCCGCACCTAGCAAATCTAGTAGTCCAGTCTTGTGTGAACCTACTTCTGGCTCTATAGGATCATTGGCAATTTTTGATGCCGCTTTTAATAAGTCTAAGGTAGAAGCTGGTTCTGGAGGGTTTATTGCCACGAACTGCAATGCTTCATCAATCCGCGTACTAGCGGCTGAATGACCAAAAACAGTGCTTTTTTTCATAACTGACTTTAATAGAGAACTGTCTCGGAGTCTATCTAATCTATTAATAGTAACTACGTCTATATCTTCAAATATATCTAAATTATCTATTTCGGATGCCCATTTTTCACCAACCATTTTTCTCTCACTGTGACCAAGAGCAATAATAGCTCTGTCAGATGCAAATTCAAACTTAGGGCCCATAGCTACTGGCTTTTCACTCATTGCAATACTATAGCATGTTTTTTGTATTTTGTAAATAAGCTTAACCTCTGTTACACTTATCTACATGAAAAAGAAACAAGACAATACTAAGCGCATATCAAATAAACGTGCCTATTTTGATTATGAATTAGGTGATAGCTTTACTGTTGGTATTGTTTTAAACGGTCGTGAGACAAAAAATTTAAGGATGGGGCACGGAAACCTTAAAGGAGCATATGTCACGATAAAAGAAGGCGAGCTATGGCTAATAAATGCAACAATAACAGGCAGTCGGGGAATCCCAATTGATGAAAATGAGGTAACACAAGCCAGAAAACTATTAGCAAAATCTAAAGAGATTCACAAAATTATTGAAGCAAAACAAAACGGAATGACTATCTTGCCAACTGAGATGTTAATAGGCGGACGATTTATAAAGCTTAAAATTGCGCTAGGAAAAGGCAAAAAAAGCTACGATAAACGTCAAGTTATTAAAAAGAGAGATGATACAATAAATCTGCAGAGAGAGGTAAAATCATGGCGCTAGAAGAAAAAGCAATAATAGTTGACGAAGACGACAACGTTATTGAATTCGTGCCAAGATCTAAAGTAAATGGTAGGCGGATCAGAATGACGGCCATCTGGATAGAAGATAGTGATGGAAATGTTCTGATCCATAAAAGAAGTAAGCAAAAATCGAATTGGCCAGGATACTGGGAGAATGCGGCGGCTGGGGGAGTTGCCCATGATGAATCCTATGAAGAAAACGCTTATAAAGAATTGGAAGAAGAGATAGGGGTTAAGGGAGTTGAGCTCGAGTTTGTTGCAAAAACGCGGTTTGATACAAAAAACGGAGAGCGATATTGTAGCTGGTATAAAGCAGTGGTTAACTTGCCAATAGAAAAATTTGAACTTCAAGAATCTGAAGTAGAAAAAGTAGAGTGGGTTAAAAAACAAGCTTTGCTTGAGGACCGTGATAAAAATCCAGATAAATACATGCCATCTTCGCAGATGTGGCGAAAACTATTTGCTTAAGAAATCTTAGTTCCGATATTTGCGCCAGCTGCGACTTTTGCGATATTCCCATCGGGTTCAAGTGTGCAGATAATTACTGGCATTTCTTGCTCCATTGCTAATCCCATCGCAGCTTTATCCATAACTTTAATTTGTGGATTTTCTACAGCATGTTGAAAGTCTAAAGTATCGAATTTTTTAGCGTCATCATTAGTTTCTGGATCTTTGTCGAATACTCCATCAACTTTTGTGGTCTTTATAACTGCGTCACAGTTCAACTCCAAAGCTAAACTGACTGCTGCTGTATCAGTAGTTAAATATGGCCTGCCTATACCGCCAGCTACTATTACTACGCGCCCATTCTGAAGGTGTTTCTCAGCTAAACGATGAACGAATGGCTCAGCTACTTGTTCAGCAAATATACTACTAAGACACCTGG
Source organism: bacterium (assembly GCA_030430915.1). Lineage (GTDB taxonomy): Bacteria > Patescibacteriota > Saccharimonadia > Saccharimonadales > SZUA-47 > JAUIKH01. The sequence continues at coordinate 32,156 of JAUIKH010000002.1, forward strand.
TTCTGACTTGCTGTGCTTCAAATACGTCAGTTAGAGCTAATGCGTTCATCATTGTGCCTAACATACCCATGTGGTCGGCTGTGACTCGCTTTATGCCGTGTCCAGCTATCTGAGCACCTCTTACGTAATTACCGCCACCAACCATGATAACTATCTGTGTGCCATTTTCTGTTGCTTGTTTGATTTCATTTGCAAGCCAATTGCCTAATTCGGGGTCAAATCCGCTTTCATGCTTACCTGATAACTGTTCTCCAGAGAGCTTGAGCAATATTCGCTTATACATCCTGACTATTGTACCAGATTAGTCTTTGCATAGTGTAAACTAAGGAAGTATGAAACTTTACTCATGGAATATAAACGGAATTAGGGCTATATGGAACAAAGGAGCACTTCAAAGTTTTATCGAAGAGCACAACCCAGACATTCTGTGTATGCAAGAGACAAAAGCACAACAAGATCAGTCTCCTGTAGATTTAGATGAATACGAAGAATACTGGTATAGTGCAGAAAAAAAAGGCTACAGCGGGACAGCAATTTTCAGTAAAGAAAAGGCACAAAAAGTAGTTTGTGGTTTCTCAGATTCAATAAATAGTAAATATAACTTCAAAGATACATTTGGCGACACATCTAAAGAGGGCAGGGTGCTAACGATAGAGTTTAAAGATTTCTACGTCTGCACTGTTTATACTCCCAACAGTAAGGGTAATTTAGGGCGACTTGAGCTACGTGAGAAAGTTTGGGATCCAGCATTTAAAGATCACATCCAAGAGCTTCAGTCTAAAAAGCCAGTTCTAACATGCGGAGACTTTAATGTAGCCCACCAAGAAATTGACCTCGCCAGACCAAAAGAGAATATTGGAAAACACGGATTCACAAATGAAGAGCGAGAAGGATTTGAAAAATTATTAAACACTGGATTAATTGACACTTTCAGGGAACTTCACCCGGAGGAACTAGAAGCATACACATGGTGGACTCACTGGGGCGGTTCCAGAGCCAGAAATGTTGGATGGCGTATAGACTACTGGCTAGCAAGTAAAGAATTAAAATCTCAGATTAAAGAAGCTAATATCCACCCACAGGTCATGGGCAGTGACCATTGCCCAACCTCCATTATAATAAGATGATATTGAAAAACATTAATCTTCTGAGTTATCTACGCAGTAGGTAGCGTCTGCAGGCGCAAAACTATCAGTAGGCAGCCAATAGTCGTTTCCGTTTCCATAAGTATTATCACTTAAATCACCAGGCTCAAGACCAATGACTACAGCGACCTTACTTCTATCACCTCCTATGGCATCCGTACTACTACTTAGCACGTCTCCATCACACCAAGCACCCCAAACCCAATCAATATGCCCAAGCCCTGATATTGAAGGACCCCAATTGATTGTATATTTTTCCCCACCTAGCGGCTCGATAAAGTTTTCATTATTGTTTACATACCTGTTACTCCAATCCTCTGCTGCTCCGTGAAATTGATGATAAAATTTATATTGAGCGCCAGGATACTTGCCTCCGTTATGGCTCCGAGCTGTTTCTAGTTCGGCTAAAAATAGTTCTGCTTGTCTTTTACGTTGGTGATTTCTTACATTTCTCTGAAGTTGGGGTATTGCAAGAAGCGCTATTAGAAGTATTAAAGCTGCAATAGCAAGAACTATCAACACTTCAATAATTGTAAATCCAGTGTTTTTTAATCTTGTATTCATAAAGCTTTAGCACATTCATAATACCAGTTGTTTTTATTAAATACTAAATTAGTAAAAATTATTATAAAATTAGTATATGTTAGATGACTACTGGTTAAAACAAGAAGACGAACCATTGTATGAAGATATTTTATGGAGTAGGCCAGAATCAAAGACGAGTGCTGGTAAGATGGTAATTATTGGTGGTAATGCACATGGCTTTTCTGCCCCCGGTCAAGCATACAACGTATCGATGGAAGCTGGAGCAGGCACAAACCAAGTACTGTTGCCAGACGCAGTTAAAAAAATTGTTAAAGGTATGTTGCCTGATGCTGATTTTGCACCCAGCAATCCTAGCGGTAGCTTTAGTAAGTCAGCGCTTGATTCATTCTTGCAAGCAGCAAAATGGGCTGACCTAGTTTTGCTAGCAGGAGATGTTGGACGAAACAGCGAAACAGCAATATTATTAGAAAATTTTGTTCAGAAATATAATGGTTTGCTGACATTGACTCAGGATAGCGTAGACTACTTTAAAGAGACACCGAAGCTTATTGTAGATAGGGCTGGAACCCTGATTGTTTTAAGCTTAGCTCAACTACAAAAAATTTTTATCAACACACCTTCTATTACTCCAATTACATACAGCATGACAACTCAGCAACTTGTTGCTGCACTCCACGACTACACCCAACCACATCAGGCATGCATAGTAACCATGCATAATAATCTTTTATTCATAGCTCACAGTGGTAAAGTAGTGACCCAGAAGCATGAAGATAAAACCTGGAGAGTAAATACTGCTACAAAAGCTAGTGTATTTTGGATGCAAAACCCAAATAAAATATTTAAATCTGTAGTTAGCTCAAATTATGAAAACGATTCATGATTACACAGCCAACTAAAAACCGTCCAAAAAGGACGGCCTTTAGTTGGTGCCGCAGGACGGACTTGAACCGTCACGAGCGTAAAGCTCACAGGATTTTGAGTCCAGCGTGTCTACCAATTCCACCACTGCGGCTAAACAAAATCTTCGTTATTATACTATAGTTATCAATTTGATTACAGATGTAGGCGTAAAATTGCTTAACTTTACGCTATAATACTAAAATATATGAGCTCAACATTGCTACCGAACCCAGATGATGACAATCAAGATCAACACCATGACTTGAAGGCCAAAAAAGACAAAGTTATACAGCCTCTGAGTCACAACAATGATGAATTAAAAAATCTGGAAGATAAAGGTGTAGATGACGATTTATTGCAAGAACTACGTGCAAAAACTGCTGAGTTAGCCAAAAGTGTTAAAGGGGAAGATGAGACAAAAAAAATACTAGACTTAGATGCAGATAAGACAGATATTGTAGAAGTAAATAGCCCTAAGAATCCAGAAAAGGCAGCTGCAAAAAATAATGTCGACAAACATTCAAAAAACACTACAGACCCAGCTGTAAAGTTAATAAGAGAGAAACTCTCAAAACTATACAAAAAAGAGCCCGATGCAGCAGAAGAAGCTATAGAGTCATTCCAAGCAGGTGAAAACAGATCAAAACACCAAGATTTTATGTATAAATTAACTACATCTGGCAAATCTCTGGCAGATATACAAACAGAATGGCACGTATACTACACGAACTTGACCGACCAGGAGAAGCATGAGGTATGGAAAGAATTTTATGACACTCAGCAGCAAACCTCAGAATATGCTAAAAAACTACAAAAGAAAGAAAAAATCTCCAAACCAAAAGTCACAACAAAGAAACACAAGACAACCAGTAAAGTTCTAGATCCAAGAAGTGCCGCAGATATTAAAGCTCATATCCTAGATAAAATAAGTGCAGGTGGGAAGCTTAAAGCAGGTCATCATGTAAGATCATTAATGTTCGGACTGGCGATGGCTGGAATGGTTGGTCTTTTATTATCTTTTACATTTTTTAACGAGGTATTTATTGCACCTTTAATCAGCCCCAGTAAATCAGTTAGTGCTACGCCAATAATCGGTTCTCAAGATGGACCTGTTGGGCCAGAACCAAAAATTATCATTCCAAAAATAAACCTGGAAGTGCCTGTGGTTTTCGACCTAAACAGTACCGCAGAAGATGACATACAGAATGCACTTGAAGATGGTGTAGTACATTACTCAAGTACACCTAATCCTGGAGAAATAGGTAATTCTGTGATTGTAGGACACTCTAGTAATAACATTCTAAATTCAGGAAAATATAAATTCGCTTTCGTATTATTAAAGAGGTTAGAACCTGAAGACACATTTTTTGTTCAAAAGGACGGAGTTAGATACACATATAAAGTCTATAAAAAAGAAATAGTTGGACCCAACGAAACTTCAGTTTTAAGTACTCAGGAAAGAGCCAACACAATGACCTTGATCACCTGTGATCCACCAGGAACCTCTATTAACAGATTGATAGTAACTGCCGAGCAGATATCACCAGATCCAGAAAATAACAAAGCAAGCACAGCAACAAATACGGTTAACAATACTGCCCAGACAGAGCAGTTACCAAGTAATGCACCTAGTTTGTGGTCTAGAATCTGGCCTTTCTAGTAGAAAATTGAATGACTACCTATCAGCTAGAGTCCTCATAAAACCCAACATTAACCTTGCAGGTGAACCGGCTTTTTCAGGAGGTAAGAACGTATACATATCATCTATTGAACTATCAAATATGCTACCTAGCAATGGATCTGACTCTAGAAGTGTGTAGATATTACTTCCATCAAAATCCATCATTATTTGCTTGCCACCAGAACTAAAAGTGAGGTGTTGACCATCCATCCACCTAGTTTCCTGACCTTTGTCGGGAACTTCTTCTACCTTATAGTTGTAAGACCTTGCGGCATCAAATTCATGAGAAGCAAATCTTTGACCACCACGTGCCATAATTGTGCTAGAGTCAGATGATATTGCTAGCTCTTCAGGACCGTCAACCCTTAATACTGTAGTAGGAACAGGAATACTTGAAAAATCGTTATCATTAATTGCAGCTATCGGATCATTAAAAACAATTACACGATTTTCAGCTTTCGAACCCACACCGATAACTAGTGCATTGCCCAATTTTGACATATCTAGTAGATATTTGGTGTCTTTTTTAATTTCGCGTAGGAGATAATCTTCGCCATCTTTATTTAAAATGGCTTTTACATGACCTTCTTTAGCCCCTGTTTCAGACACATAGAGTATTGCATCATTACCGAAAGACGTATAGTCAACTACATCGTTCAGTACTGGTTCAATCAATGCGGACGTAGAGTTAGCCCTGAATAATGCTCCGGTGGATGCATAGTGCAGAAATAGTAAGTCTTTTTTACGATCACGCATAGAAACAGAAGTAAACTTTTGGTCCTTAAAAACATCTTTAATATTAATACTATTTTCGGGCTTATCTCTGTCAATCAATGCATATTCTACAGATTCTGTAGTCCGGTATTCAGCCAAAAAAGTTTTATTATCATCTGCCCAATCGAGCACCTTCCAGCTTCCAGGAAGTTTAGTTTTTAAAAGCTCAAGAGGCAAAGGGACTTCTTCTAGATTTAATGTATCTTTATTTAGATCTAAAACACGCATAATCAGCGGATCATCTTTAAAGGCCATTATTAACCATCTTTTATCAATACTTTGCGATTGCATAGTAGGAACCGATGGAAGATTTACTGCAAGCTGGTTATCAATATCTTCAGGTACAAGCCTTGCATAGGTTAACCTACGAAGACTTCCTCCTTCTAGTATTAGTTTTCTGGACCAGTCTCTGTAGCCTTCTCTATATAAAGAAATATCATATTTTCCTTCTGGCACTACTAATCGTGCATCTGTAGAACCTCTTTGCTTTTCGCCATTTAGGTAGACTTCAGCTGATTCTGGTTTACTGTCAATATATATCAGTCCATTTTGAATTACTGTACCTGTTGTATTATCTAGATAGTACCCGTTTGTTAAATAAACAAATATTATAGTCGCGAAACCAATTGCTATACCTAATAGTGCATAGCCCAGCATCAGTCTTGCTCGTTTATTTTTCTTTTTTTTAGGATCGAGATAGTCCATTTGTATATTCCTTAATCTTTACTCATTATCTCATAAAAAAGGCGATTGTATAAAAAGATTATGCAAAAAGCTTGCGTTAAATACGTTTGCAATATAGGATATTTAGAAGATAGGGTAACAAGATAAAGATAAGGGGTATCAGGCGCGTGGGTACAAAACATCAAAACATTATAGAAATTAATGGCAATAAATATGATGCGGTATCCGGCAAGCTACTTAATTCATCACCTAAAAGTTCATCTACTCCTAAGAATAAAATAGTTGATGGATTCAGCAAACCTTCCAGCAAAAAATCTTATGTTAGCCAAAGAAAAACGCCGGTATCCAGTGCTAAAAAACCCGTGCAAAAATCTAAAACCTTAATGAGAAGTGCCGTAAAGAAACCCACTGCATCTACAAAACACTCTAAAACAACTCAAGTAGCTTCTATTCGAAAACCTTCTTTAAATACACCGAAACAACGACAGCAAAATGCCAAAAAAACTAAACAGAGTGAACTGGTTTCCCATTATGGAGAAAATCTAGCCAGAAGTTCAGTGTCAAAACAAGTTAAACCGCTATCTGTTAAACAACAGAGCACGAGCGCTCACGGTACACATCATAAAGCCAAGCAAAAAAACTCAAGTCAAGCTAAAAACCTAGCACATAAAGGCGGAATATCAGCCGCCTCAGTTATGATCGATAAAGCGCTTGCAGATGCAAATTCTCATGAAAACAAAACGCACAAAAAAGAGAAAAAACATCACAGAGTAGCTAAAAAACTTGGCATTAGTGCAAAAGCAATGGCTATAAGCTCAGCTGTGCTGGCAGGAGTTTTATTAGGTGGATTTTATGCAATTCAAAATGTACCAAACCTCTCAATGAGAGTCGCTGCCACTAGAGCCGGATTTAACGCTTCTATGCCTGGATATAGCCCGTCGGGATTCAGTTTCTCGGGCCCAATAAACTATAGCCCGGGTCAGGTAACGGTTACTTTTAAATCCAATACTGATGATCGAAATTTCAGCCTTAAGCAAACTGCAAGCAACTGGAACAGTGACGCCTTATTATCCAATTTCGTGGCCACAGATAACCAAAAGTATCAAACATACCAAGACAGAGGTAGAACCCTGTACATATATGATGGCTCAAATGCCACATGGGTAGACAACGGAATATGGTACCAAATTGAAGGCTCTTCTCAATTGACAACAGATCAGCTTGTTCGTATAGCAGCAAGTTTGTAGTTTGGCTAGCTACTGCTTAGTCTTTTTTTGACTCTTTCAGCTCCCATAATTTGCATTATTGTATACAAGTCTGGAGTGCGAGTTTTACCAGTTAAATACACTCTTATAATCTTTGCGAAGTCTGCCAGTCCACCTTTAAAATTTTCAGGGTTGGCTTTTAGATCTTTTCGATTAAGTGCATATCCGTCTTTTTTTGCTGCTAACTTCATGTTTTCAAACCATGTATCTTTGTCTACATCATGATCATATGTTGATAATAATGACTTGATTGCCGATATTTGATCCTCGGTTGACACATGTTCGTCTAAGTCACAAATTGCACTTGGCAAGAAGTTAGATTCAAAAATACTGTCATAGAAATATCCAAATTGGTCAGAAGAGTCAGACCATTTTGACACATCTTTTCTAGGATTTTCTCCTTCGCGCTCTATGCATAAAACTTTTTTTGTATAATCTGAGTCTATCATCATTTCTTCATAAAGCGTTTTGTCGTGTATATTTGCCCATTGTAGAACTTCCTTATTAAAGTGACTTTGAGGCATGGAGGCAATTTCGTCTTTTGCATAATCTTCCAACTTTTTAATGTCTAGTAACGGCGACCTTGATGTAGAAAGTTTTTTTAGACTGAAAGGGAAGTCCGACAAGTCGGCCTCTGGATTCTGTTTATACCAATCTTCAAAGTTTGAATTTGCCAGTCCTAACAAGTATGCCTTTATACTCCTCATTGGATAGGCTGCTTTTATCCAAAAATCTACATCAGCCTCTGGATCTCTTCTTTTACTTAACTTCCTTTTACCTCCGCCACTTGGGTCTATTATAGAAAGAACTGGTGTGTGTGCGTATTTGAAAGGTTCTATACCTAAACTCTGTGCTATCTCTATATGTAAGGGAGTACTCGGCAACCACTCTTCTCCTCTTGTAATTATTGTTGATTTCATTAGAAAATCATCAACAACATGAGCCAAATGATATGTAGGCAAGTTTGATCCATCAGATTTAATTAACGGAACGTCTAAATCGTTCTCAGGTAAGCTCATTTTACCTTTTATAGCATCGTTAAATTCAATTCTTTTATTGTGATTTCCAATGGATTTAAAACGCAACACAAAACTTTTACCAGAATCTAAGGCTTGAGATGTCTCTTCGTCAGTTCTATCTCTCCAAATCGCCCATTCACCATAATATCCAGGCCTGAGTTTTTTAGATATTTGATCCTTTACAGCCGCATCTAGCTCATCTTTTGTAGCAAAACATGGATATGCACGATCTCTTTTAATTAAGTCAACGGCGTAAGCTAAATATATATTTTTACGCTCAGACTGGGTATATGGGCCATACTCACCAATTTCTTCTCCGTTAGCCTGTAAACCCTCGTCTGGTGTTAGGTCAAACGCTGTTAGTTGATTTGCTATTAGCTGTTTTGCACCTTCTACTTCACGCTTTTTATCAGTATCTTCAATCCTAAGAAAATAAACGCCATCAGACTGTCTAGCTAAATACTGGCAGATTGTGGCAGTAAATATAGCACCTATATGAACAAAACCCGTAGGACTTGGACAAAACCTCGTTACCTCAGCAGCTTCGCTCAGTGATCTGTCAGGATAAGAATCTTGTATCTTACTCCTTGTAGAAACTAGTTCGTCCTTAACGAGAAGTTTTATTATTCGGTCTTTTAGCTCATCGCTCATACAAACTGATTGTACCATCCCTGTTGTATTTTACTAAAAACAGGTTTATAGTAATATCAAGATTATGTTTAAAATAAATAAACCGAGGAAGGATTATGATGTTAATCCCACGCAAAACAATTTAATAGATAAAAATAAATCTGGTTTTGTTAAATTTAAAGAAAAGTTTCTAGAAAAACCTCCAAAAGAAAGACTAATAGTCGTATCTGTTCTATCTATTAGTGTCTTAGTACTCGGGGTGCTTTTACTAAGCCTATATGGCCCTAAAGACCCTGAACCAGTCCCAGAGCCACAAATTACAAAAAAGGAACTACCACCGGAGCCAACAACTGTACCATCTAGACTTACAGGTGTACAGATAGAACCGTCTCTTAACGAAAGAGCTGTGACTGGTGTCATGATTGAAAACAGTATTGATGCGAGGCCACAAGCTGGATTAGAAGAAGCTGATATAGTCTTTGAAGCTATAGCGGAAGGTGGCATAACTCGGTTTCTAGCCCTTTATCAAGAGTCAAAACCAGGAAAGTTAGGACCAATTCGAAGTGCTAGACCATATTATGTAAGATGGGCCGCAGGATTTGATGCAGCCTACGCACACGTGGGGGGCAGTGGAGAAGCATTAGGTTTAATAGGTTCATTAGGACTCAAAGATTTACCTTATGACGGCACACATTTTGACAGAGTAAGCTACAGGTATGCTCCCCATAATGTATACACGAGTATGGACAGGCTAGATGCCTTAAAACAGTCTCGAGGCTACCATACAAGTAACTTTAAAGGGTATGCCTACCTTGAACCATCAGAGGACGCAGACAAAGTAGAAATTGAGTTAGATACCGAAGAGACAGAACAGGTTGATAAAGTTTCAACTACACCTAAGGCTTCGAACATAAGCTTTAATATTTCTGGGCCTCAATATAACACAAGCTATACATATAACCCAGAATCTAAATCTTATGACAGGATAATGGCCGGACAGCCACATACAGATGAAGTTTCCGGCAAGCAGATTAGTCCAACTGCAGTAATTGCCTTGATCACGACTTACGGTTATCACCCGGATGGCGTACATAGTCAGTATGCAACTATCGGTTCAGGTAGAGCAATAATTTTCCAAAATGGAGAAGTATTTGAGGCGAAGTGGTCTAAGACTGCCGATAAAGAGCCGTTGGTATTCACAAATGCCGCTGGCGAACCTTTCGAATTTCAACCAGGACAAAAATGGATTACTGCAATCCCTGAAGGCAGAATAAGCCACAGTCCTTAAGCTAAATCAACGGTGGATAAATGGATTATAGTAAGCACTTTTCTAGAAATCTTACACTAATAATATTTATATTTCTTGTCATAGCCGTATTTGGCTCTTATTTTTTATGGCAATTTTCAGAATACATCCTAGAAGATGATCTGGTTTTGAAAGTATTATGTTGGCTTTTACTTAGCACAATACTGCTGGGTTTAATATCGTCAGTATTAACAAAAATTGCTTTCAAACCACTATCTAAGCTGATGGATGTGATTGTATTTACTGGACACAACAGCAGAGAAGGTGCACCTCCTAATTTAGATAAGCTATTTTTAGGTCGTGAAATGATTACGTCACTAGCTAGACAAGTTTATGATCTATCAAATATGAGCAGTCAAGCATTAGAAAGCAACAAAAACTCAGAAAACCTTCAAGATTCGGGAAGCTATATAATTGAGCATATTGGCTTACCAATTATTGGTATAGATAATTCACAGAAAGTCGTGTTAGCTAATAAAGCTGCTTCAGAATACCTCAATCAATCTACTGATGATATCTTAGAAAAACCGATTTATGATGTAGTCAAACTATCTTTTTCAAGTGAAGATACATTTGAAAATTGGCTTGCCGCCTCTCAACAAAACACAGCTGTCAACTCGAGAACATGGGAGCATGTTAAATTAACAGATCAGAAGAACAACCAAACAAGGCAACTGAACCTCATAGCTAATTTTAGTAAAGACCCAAAAAATGGTATAGAAACAATCCTTACAATTTATGATAGAACTGAAGAATACTCTAGAAACGATGGCCAAATGGACATAATAACATTAGCTGTTCATGAACTTAGAACACCATTAACCATCATGAGGGGCTACATTGAAGTTTTCGAAGAAGAAATCGGCCCTACACTTAACCCAGAAATGACCGGATTTATGAGAAAAATGAAGGCGAGCTCTGAACAGCTTACTAGCTTTGTGAGTAATATTCTTAGTGTTGCAAAAATTGAAGAAAATCAATTAATATTAAAACTTCAAGAAAATAACTGGTCAAATGTAGTTAAAAAATCAATTGAAGATTTAGAGCTTAGAGCAAGAGTACATAATAAGCATATTGAACTAAATATATCTGATGATTTACCAAATGTCGCAGTTGATCAGATTAGCATTCATGAAGTTTTAAATAATCTAGTAGATAATGCAATCAAATACTCCGGTAATTCTAGTCGAATTGTACTGACTAGTTTTTTAAACTCTGAAGGAATGATAGAAACTAGCGTCCAGGATTTCGGCATTGGAATACCTCAGGCAGTTATGCCCGACCTGTTTCAGAAATTCTTTAGAAGTCACACAAGTAAAGGCAAAGTGGGGGGTACAGGACTTGGATTATTCCTCTCTAAATCAATAATAACCGCACACGGTGGCAGTATTTGGGTTAGAAGTAAAGAAGGCGAAGGTAGTATATTTAGTTTTACAGTACAACCATTTGATAATATCAAACATGAACAAGAAAAAGGTCAAGATGGTATCATGAGAGGAGCTCATGGCTGGATAAAAAACCACAACTTAAATAGGCAATAAAATGGAAGATAAATCCCAAAAGTATCAACAAAACAGTAAATCAATTTTAATCGTTGAAGACGAAAGGTTTATTACAGAACTTTACACGAGAGCTCTAGAAAATGCAGGATATTTTGTATCTTCGGTTTACGACGGAGAGCAGGCGCTAAAAGAGATTAACTCTAACAGCTATGATATTGTCCTATTAGATATTATGTTACCTTCTTTAAGTGGTATAGAGATATTAAAAAAACTTAAAGAAAATTCAGCCACAATAAATACAAAGATTGTAATCACTACAAACTTAGACCAGAAAGACGAACAAAAAGAAGCAATTGAGTCATTAGCAGATGGATACCTTATAAAAGCAGAGGTTACACCAAAAGAATTACTCGCTTATATTAATGAGCTACAAGACCTATAGCCACACTAACTAGCCCTAGATACGGCTCCATCTAGACTATTTTTAAAGTCAACAACGTAATCATTGGCAGTTACTTGATTACCTACTACGGGGATAGGTTCCCCATAGCTAATTACTAAATCTTTTGGTATGTAACCGCTGGAGGCGTTTGAAGAGCCAATTGATATCGGAAGAATCAGTGCCTCTTTCTCTGGTAATACTTGACTTGCCAGCAAAGCAAACCCTGGTTTAATATCTGCAGATTCTCTTTCCCCTGGGGTGAATATTGCTATACTTCCGTCGTTTTCATTAATATGATTGGCAGATACATCTAGTAGTCCTGCCCGGAAATTCCTTCTAGTGTCTATATCGGGAACTTCCTTCTTTCTCAAAGCTACCTGTAATCCAAGAGGACTAGTAATTCTACGATAGACAAAATTATTCATAATCGATAGCTTACCCCATACGCGAAAGCTGTCTACCCGTTCCATAAAATTATCAATATTTTTCATAGATGTTAAAGCTGCTATAGGATCATGTGTTTCAGTTTTTCCAGGATGATCGTATCCAATAATTACAGACCTGCCTTCGACTTGCTTCAAAAACTCATCTTTAGTTGATGGATAAACAAAAATCGGATTAGTTTTTTTTAACGGCAACTGATCCTACAGCACTGCTGTAACGCTTACGCGGATAGGATTTTTCAAACGTTTCATTATAAAATTCATGTGGATCACGTTCGAGAATTTTTTCTATCGAATAGTGTGTCATTAAATATAGAATTACATATTATTTAATAAACCGCAACCAAAATTCTATCTTATGTACGAAAACCTAGACTACATATTTAAATTGATTAAAATAGGACATGAGTTTTTCTATTGGCATAAATTGCTCCAGCCAAAATTACAAATATCCCGTACTCGATGTCAACACTGCTTGTATATAGATGGACGATGGCTACTAAGCAAGCTGCCACGAAAACGGTAGGGAATATCATACCTCCACGAAAACCCATACTCTTTGACCAAACTATGGCAATAACCTTAACAATCACTAACCACAATAACCCAAGGAGTCCGAGACTTGCAGACTGTTCAAACATAGGAATAATTGATTTATTTCCTGTAAATTGAACCAGCGACCCCCCAATTAGGTATATAACGGCAAGACCGCTTGAAGCCATTAATCCATGCACCCACCACTTACTACTTTTACTGTATTCTTTAGCTCTTTCTGACAAATTAAACAATTCACGCATTGCATAGACAACTAATACACCAGCAGCAAAAAGCAACATGTAAATTAATAGATTCATGAAGCTGATAGTGCTTGTGTGTTGTGGTGTTGCAAAATAGGGCTCAGAGGGTAAATTATTTAATGTAATTAATGTTGCAACTGAAGCTATAAGAGAAAAAGATACAATTACCATATTTAGTTTGACTTTTGGCTGCTGTGAAACTAAATATAGCCCTAAAAGTCCTGCAATAATACTGCTAAAAAAGGCAGTGAATAATGCTACGAAACCAACCAGTCCAAGCAGTTTTACAAGCTTCTTGTCTTTTCCAAAAAATGATTTACCTGCTAACGTACCTACAAGTATACTTGCTGGTATTAAAATAGCCTCTGGACCCAGCGAAGCTCCCGCAACTAAAGAAAAGAACCCAATAAACAGAACCCTTAAAAGGTTTAAAACAGTAGGGGAAGGGACGCCACCTAATCCTTCTGACTCCTTTTTCTCCGATGCTCTGTCTAGGAGATGTTGTAGCGCAAAGAATACTAAACCAATGACTATGGTTAGTGGGACTACTAAAATCCAGTTAGCTTCAATATCAACGAAGTCATACCAGAAGCCATCAATAGCAGCCTGAACCAAACCTTCGAAAACAAAATATGTTAGTCCGACTCCAACACCAACAAGTAAGCAAGCTATTAATAATTTTAAAAACTTCATTTACAGATATTATACATAGATTCTTGATCAATGTAATAAATGTTAAAGACTTAATTTATTAAGCTAATTATATTCCAAGTATTTGTTTTTTCTTGGCATTAAATTCTTCTTCGGTAAGTATGCCTTCAGACTTTAATTGACCTAACTTTTCTAGTTGTGCATATGCATCATTTTGTTGAGGCACAGATGCAGACTGCTGATTAGGCTGCTGCGCAGGAGCTTGAGTCTGCTCATTTTCCTGCCATCTGCGCGCCTGACGTCGACTTACATTGTTTGACACGTGTGTTGCTGTACCTGCAATTACTGCTGTTCTGGCAACTCCTCTTAATAATCCTGGCATATTATTTCTCCTTACTTTCTAATTCATTTACAGCGTCTGGGTGAATTCGACCTTCAGACACCAAAACTCCGTTGGCATTCATTAGAGCCTTTTTAAAGTCTTTTGCCCATAGATGTTCGAAAATCAGTAGACCAGCAGACGTATTGTTTTCAAGTAAATCTCCAACCTCATCTATGTCGTCATCACCAATTAAGTCACCTTTAATGCCGTTGCTACTAGCAAAGCTGAGCGATATTTCATCTCCAAGATTTTCAATATCTAAAATAGCTACCTCGCCTTTTTCGTTTTTTGTTATTACCGCAAGATCAAGAACGTTTATAACTTCGTCTGATATTGACTTCTGCAATGCAGACAATATCTCTCCATTAAATTTATTTCCTTCAAACCCTACAACTATATAGTCTACTGGTCCTCTCATTTTTCCTCCTTTTTATAGTCTTATTATATTCTCTTATGTGTGTTTAATAAAGCTTATAAGCTCTTATTAAACTAAAAATGAAAAGTGCGTAACAAGTATATATAGTACCTAATAATCTACCTTGGGGTAACTATAATCTAAGATTAAACATAAAAGATGCGTAAAAAAGAAGAATTAA
>JAUIKH010000031.1 GCA_030430915.1 bacterium
AAAAAAACCTTTCCAGAGCTGTGATTTTATTTTTTGCTGTTTTTACTTTAGTTTTAAGCCCTTTGGGTAGTACGAAAGTTGGGGCTGCACCGTGTAGTGATTTTAATCAATCTATCCTAGGTATTCCTACCTGGTATAAGTATCTTGATGGAGAAACAGTAGGAGGGGAATGTAGTCCTACTTTTGCAAAAGATGTAAATAAAGCTCTGCCAATAGGCCTGGCAGTGCTAGAAATACTACTAACTTTATCAGGTATGGTTGCCATCGCGTACGTAATTATTGGCGGTATTAAGTTTATAATATCGGTTGGAGAACCTGCAAAGGCGGCTGGCGCGAGGCAAACTGTCTTAAATGCATTAATAGGACTTGCGATAGTAATGATAGCAACTAGGCTGGTGTCTTTTATAGCTAATAGGATTACGTAGAAACATATGAAAAAGAAAGTTATTAACTTTAGTGATATATATATAAACCCAGATGAGATTAATGTACCTAAGGTAGTTCCTACAGAAACAACTGTTTCAGGCATACTTGAAATAGTTTTTGCAGTAACGGGCACCATTGCTGTCTTAGTGATTGTTGTCGCAGGTCTTATGTTTGTTATGAGTCAAGGAAACCCAGAAAAAACATCCAAAGCTAGAAACGCAATAATCTATGCAGCCGTAGGTCTAGCTATTTCAATTTTAGCGTTTAGTATTGTTAAGTTTGTTGTTGTGTCAACAGCTGTATAATTATGAGTAGTATGATCGAAGTATTTAGAAGAAATTACACAAAAGTTTTGTTGTTTATTGTTTTTACTTTTCTCTCTCTTGCATCTCCTGTTGCAGCGCAGCAAAATGTCCTTGAAGATGCCTGTCTTGAAGCGCCTAATTCTACTGTTTGCCTAGAAAACACTAAAAGAAGTATAGATCCAGTTTCAAACGAAACTGGGATCTTGAAAAAGGTCATAAATATATTATCTGTTGTTGTTGGGGTCGTGGCGGTTATTATGATAATTATTGCTGGGTTTACTATGGTGTTATCGGGCGGAGATCCGGCCAAAGTTAAAAGCTCCAGGGACACCATCATTTATGCCGCTGTAGGGTTAGTGGTTGTGGCTTTAGCCCAAACAATAGTAATATTTGTAGTAAATAGAGTTTGAGAGAGGAAATGAGACTATGCATACTAAACTGAAAAGCATGAAAGCAGCTATAATTTATTTGTTTGCTGTCATATTTGTCCTGATTGGCTTTTTATCGGTTAACTATGCTTATGCAGCCGACAATCCAGTTGATGCTAAAAGTGCAGTCTGTCAAGGCATAGGCGCGGCAACAGGTTCTGACTGTGACAAAACAGCAAGTAGTGCTAAAGTAGATAATACGATTACAACTGTTATAGACATACTATCGATAATTGTTGGGGTCGTGGCGGTTATCATGATAATCATTGGAGGGTTTAAGTTTGTTACCTCTGGTGGTGATTCTAACGCAGTTACTAGTGCTAGGAATACTATAATTTATGCGGCAGTCGGGCTGGTTATTGTAGCGGTAGCTCAAACATTAGTGAAGTTTATCGTTGGAAAACTGCAATAATAGATGTACTGTCATCTAAAATCAAATCGTATTGTTTTTATCGAAATGCTTGAGATTTTGTATAAGCTTATGGTATAAACAAAGGTAAGATAATAAAAGGAATTTAAAAAACTATGAATAAATTGAAAAGAATAGTAATTAGCATTTTAGTCGCACTTGGACTCGCGGCACCAGCTTTCGTGCCTGCGGTAGCATCTGCACAGAATGTAAACCTTGACGATAATTTATGTCAAGGTGCAAATTTGAGCTTTGCTGGGGGTGAAACAGACTGCGCTACAGGAGAAGGTAACGCGGCAGAAAGTGTTGATAATATTATTACTAAAGTAATAAATATCCTGTCTATAGCAGTAGGTGTTGTTTGTGTGATTATGATAATAATTGGCGGCTTCAGATACGTTACATCTGGTGGTGAATCAGGTAATGTTACTAGTGCCAAAAACACAATTTTGTATGCAATCGTAGGTTTAGTTATAGTTGCGCTGGCACAGATAGTAGTGAAGTTTGTAATCGGCACTATACAGAGCGAAACTTCTGGATAGAATTTTATTATAGAAAATTAGAAAAACACCGGTATAAAATCCGGTGTTTTTTTATTTAGTGTGCTACTTATTTAGTGGACTTGAATCTTCTTAACAGAATCTTGCTTAAGCTTAGTGAAGGATACTGTTAGAACGCCGTCTTTTAGCACTGCTTCGATGGCATCTTCCTTGACTGGTACAGGCAGAGCGATACTTCTACTGAATTCACCCCAGTAACATTCTTGTACAAAGTAGTTCTCTACACCTGATTCTTCGCCTGCTGACAAAGTACCACGAATGCTCAAAGTATTGTCAGCTATGCTTACGTCTAGCTCACTTTTATTAACGCCCGCTGTACGAGCTTTAACAACTAGCTTTTCTTTAGTTTCAAAAACGTCTACTGCTAGTTGTCCAGGAACAGCTTCGTCTTCTTCCCACTCGTCAGCCTGCTCCGGTTGTTCTTCAGCCATCTCTTCTGCCAATGATTCTTCTGGCATTGGAGCATCTTCTTCACCCAAAAAAGCAGCAGTTAACTCATCTTCTAATAGTAAATCTTCGTCACGAGATTTTCTCGCCATGGTTTATGTCCCCCTTAAATAGTAGTGGCTTGGTGGCTGCGGTCTTTTGACTTTGACCGCAACCTAAGCGTTTTTATGTTATAAACAGTATAGCGGAGTTAAAGGTAAAAGAGCAACCGATATGTGCCATATTTACAACACAATAATAACAACATGCTTATTCTAGACAAGACAATAGGTCTAATAGCACCAAATATTTGCATTGGTTGCGCTAGAGAGGGCTATGTATTGTGTCCTATCTGTCTATCTAGCGCTGGTAATCCGTTCCCGCCCAGGTGTGCTGGGTGTAAAAAATTATCAGATAACTATAGAACATGTAGTTCTTGTAAAAATTGGTTAGAAATATATTCAGTGTATGTATCTACTACCTATGAGGGTTTATATGAACAACTAGTGCATGATCTGAAATTTAATGTAAAAAGACAAGCAGTAGAGCCTATGGCAGAAATTATGACCCAAGTAGTGCCAAATATATCTGGAGATGTAATTATTTGCCCCATACCAACGGCATCATCTCGCATAAGGCAACGAGGTTTTGACCATTCAAAGCTTCTGGCTAAAGAATACAGGAAGAAACTAGAGCAGAAATATAACATAAACTGGAAAGTAGAAAATATATTAGGCAGAAAATCTAACGTACGACAACTCGGCTCTTCTAGACAGAAAAGAATAGAGCAAATGGAACAAGAATTTTATATTGACACAAGACTTGATCTTAAAAGAAAAACCATATTAATAATAGACGATGTTACAACCACGTCAGCCTCGATATCAGCAGCTGCCAAAGTACTGAAGCAAGCCGGAGCTAAAAGGATATATGCAACTTTGTTTGCACAAAAAGCTTAGGAACCTATTTTTGCTCGAACTCACCAAGTCTGCTTGTCCAAATGATTGCATCAACAAGCCACCATATTCCAAGCCCACCGAAAGTCAAAAGCTTTAGTATTCCTAGACCTGTCTGTCCTCTATAGAAGCGGTCTGCACCAAGAAATCCTATGTACCAGCTTATAATTGTTCCGATTAATAAATATCTCCACTCATTTTTCATAAAAATACTCCTTATCTTATAGGTTTATTATCCTCCAACACATAATAAAAAGCCACCATAAAAGACGACTTTCTCCTCACTGGCGGAGAGAAAGGGATTCGGTCACTTTCAGCGCTCACATACTGCGAGCCCGAAGTTTCATTCAATTAAACACAGTTTGATGAAGAAAGCTTCCTTGAAATGAGCCACCGGCTCATTTCACCCGAAACTTCATTCTTGACAACAAGTTGCCAGAAGAAGGTTTCCTTGCGAAATGCCACAGGCATTTCTCACCCTATCGGGTTCGAATACACTTATTACTTCACCAATCTAAAAATCCGCACAAGGCGGATCTCTAGATTGGCGGAGAGAGAGGGATTCGAACCCTCGCGCCAACTTTCGCCGACCTAACGATTTAGCAAACCGTCCCCTTCAGCCACTTGGGTACCTCTCCGCATCAAAAGGGGTATTCCCCATTTTGCATTACTTGAAGATTGTACCGTATCTGTTAGTAAAATAGAAGAGCCTAGAGTAAAAACAATTAGTGTACAATATGCTTATGAATGATGATAAGGCTCAGTGGGAGTATAAGTCTGATACAGAAGCCCCGAATTCTTACAGCGATAATAATGTCTCTAATCAAGACCCAATTAGTTGGACAGCATCAGAATATATAACTAGCCAAAAACCAAACTCATGGTATTTTCTACTCGTGTTGGGGTCTGTAGTGGCCGCAGGCATAGGGTTTTTGGTCACTGAGGATTTAATAACGGCTGTTGCAGTGTTGGTAGTAGCTTTTGCAGCAGGATTTTTTGCTACAAGAAATCCTTCGTCAAAGAAGTACGTTCTAGAAAAAGGTAGCTTGAGGGTTGATGATAAAAAATACAACCTGGGTGCGTTTAAATCCTTTTCTGTTGTTGAAGAAGGCGCAATAGACAGTATATGGTTTAAGCCTCTTGCTCGTTTTCAGCCGTTTCTAGTTGTTTATGTGTCGCCTGAAGATGAGAAAAAAATTGTTGACATGATTAGTCAATATTTACCCTTTGAGCCCAGAGAACTTGATGCAATCGATAGGTTATCGAAAAGACTGCATTTTTAAATTACAGCTATTCTATGTATTATTAACGTAAGCAATAATAAAATATGAGCAATAAGAGATTGGGAATGATAAAAAAAGCATTAGTTAGTTCATTCAACAAAGTTAAATCAGTAAGATCTTTACAGGTACTTATATTTGCATCTGTGGCAACTGCAATGGTTTTCGCTCTTAGCGCTGCAGCTGGTACAAGAATATATTTAACAACTTCAAATACAGATCTTAGTGTTGGAGAGAGTTTTAGTGTTGATGTGCTACTTGATACAGATGGAGAGAATATAAATGCTGCAGGCGTAAAAATAGATTTCGATAGCTCCAAGGTAGAATTTGTCTCTGTAGACAATAGTTCAACCGATTTTGGCACACTAGTAAGTGATGTTGTTACCGGTGACGGCTATGTTAAATATTCTACTGCTAAATCTCCCCCTGCTCTAAATGGTTCCTCGCTAAAAATCATAACCGCAACCTTTAAAGTTATAGACACAGGTTCGATTAGTTTTGATATAAATAATACAGATACTGAAGCTATAAGTGTGGATGGATATGTGCCATCGGTCTCAATTAGGCAAGGCTTAAATATAAATGTTCCAGAGCCCGACCCAGTCTGTGAGGACGAAAGCGCCACAAATACTGGGCAACCATTACCATGCACCTATCCGGAGCCCGACCCAGTCTGTGAAGATAATAGCGCAACCAACACAGGCCAACCTCTACCGTGTACATATCCAGAGCCTGTTTGTGAAGACGATAATGCTACCAACACAGGACAGGCATTACCTTGTATGTACCCAGCACCGGTTCCGCCAGAAGACACAACTGTATACCTAAGTCCTGCATCGGCTGACGTCGATCTTGGGAGTAATGTTTCATACGATGTGCTAATTAACACAAATGGTGAAGGCATTAATGCAGCTAGCGTGAAAATTAGCTATAATCCAGCAATTCTAGAGTTTGTATCATTTAGCAACAGTGCGTTCGACACCACTGTTTCAGAAGACGTTACAGACAGAACGGCAGCGTATTTTGCTGGTAATAAAGATGCTCTAAATGGAGACTCAGTAAAAATAGTCAGAGCAACATTTAAGGCTATATCAACAGGTACAGCTACTCTAGATATAAACAATGAAGACACAGAAGCGATAAGTGTAGGAAGCTACATGCCTTCGGTGGCTTATAGAAATGGCGCAACAGTGACAGTGAAGAATACAAACACAGACAGCACAACAGTTAAGCTCTGTGAGGATTCAAACGCAATAAATACAGGCAAATCTCTACCCTGCCGTTATAAACAAACTACAGGCGACACAGGCTCAAACAATTCAGGAGATGATACTTCAGGAGACTTACAGAACCAAGTAATAGAAAGTAGCGATAAAGCAATAGATACTTTCAATTGGGAAATTGTTAATGATACACAGAATCTTTCAAAAAATCCTAAAGTCAAAGAAACTATTACCGGGGTAAATGCTCCGAAAGTAACAGGTATAGACATTAGCAATGTTGGGTTTAGAAGAGCCACTATTAGTTGGGATAATAACAAGAACTCTGAAACAATTGTTAGATTTGGGACAGATAAAGAAAACTTAGGCACCAAATTCAAGGTCGACGGTAATAAAAATTCCTACAAAATAGATAAATCTTACTTAAGACCAGGAAAAACTTACTATTTCCAGATAGAAAGTACCGACGAGAATGGAGAACAATACAAGAGTACTGTATATAGCTTTGTAACAAAAGGGTATAGATTCAGAGCCTTTGTAGTAGACAAAAAAGGCAATCCAATTAAGGGTATTTTAGTCTGGCTAAACTCTGAAACAAGAACTTCAAGTACCGACGAGAATGGAGTTGCTGAGTTTGATAACGTTGCACCAGGTTCGCACACAGTTTCGTTCAGTTACGAAGGTGAGGAATATAGTCAGCCAGTGGACGTTAAAGACACATTAGGAATTGATGATGAAAATTCAGAAGTTGACCCTGACACTAATTCAGGTGATGCACAGGATATAACTATAACTGTGGCTTCAAGCATAGGTAGCAATTCAAATAATATTGCTCTAGTGTTCGGTTCGATATTAGTAGCAATCTTGGCTATAGGTGCTGTGGTCTTCGTGATCTTAAAGAAACGTAATACTAAATCATTTAATTCATACATAGGAACAAACGAGTCGACTGACAATTCTAGTAAAATTAACCCACAAGACAAGAATAATAGTCTGTAGAGCACGAATATTTGAAATTTTTGAATAAGTAAAAAAGCTTCAATAAGCAAAATTACAAGAAACCATTGTTATTTGTACTTGCATTCTGATTTATTGGTGTTTTTGCTGTCATGCACTATAGATGCAGAACAAATGATCCTGGTACAGGACTTTAGTCCAGGTTAGAACTATTTTACTATTTAGTAATAAATTTCACTGACCAATCTTCTAGAGTTAAGGTAAATACTATACCTTTATCTATGTTGTTGGTTTCTAGGAAACCCTTAAAGAATTTATTATATTCTTCGATATGACTATTTCTCCGCTCATCCGGATCTTCACCATATTCCACTTTTTTTGCTCTTACTTCAACCTCTGCAGCAGCCGTAGAATGTGATATTGAAGAGTAAGGCTGTGTAAATATAGAAATCTGATCTTTATTCATACTGTGCAACTTCATAGAAAAATTAAGCAAATCCTCAACTAATGACTTGCCGAGTGAATCGTTAATAACATTTGTATTATGGTCAATTCGTATTAAAGGCATAAAGTTTTTCCTTATATTCGTAGGTTTAGTATATATGGAATTTATAGCATATTAAAATGCTTATGGTACACCGTGGTCGAGGACGTTAGGAAGTATTTACTTTGATAAATCTTAGGTTAAGCCTTCTGGGAACTAGAATATAGTCTTCTTTTATTCCGTGTTCTTTTATAATTTTTGGAG
>JAUIKH010000032.1 GCA_030430915.1 bacterium
TCATAGAGTGCGGGCAGGGGGGTGGATTTTACTACATTGTCACTAACCAGCTTTTCCAGGAGTTGCCATAAGGGATAGCCAGTAGAGATTTCCATGTGGTTAAAGTTAATATTGAAATTATTAGAATTCTTTAAAATTCTGAGTTTCTCCAACTCCTGTACAAACAACCATAGACTATTCCTCAGCTTGTTATCCATATAAACATTATAAAGGTTTGTTATGTTAGCCACTATATATCAGCATATTTCGCACACCTTTTACCGTACCTTTGTACACCCATCATATCTGTTAATTGATGAGAATCGATTAAAGCAAAAAGTCTAAAAAAATTATGACGCCTTCATGTGTCACTTGGTCACCCTTTGGATACTTATTGGTCACCTGGCTACTTAAAATCAAAGAGTTCAGACAAGGACACGTTAAGTGCCTTTGCTATCTCTGCTGCTGTCTTGATACACATGTTGCGTCCATTCTCAATATCCCAAAAGTATGAGCGATGAAGGTCAGCTTTTTCAGCAAGCTCTTCCTGAGTAAGATTATTTTGTTTTCTTAGAAATTCAATTCTTTCACCTAATTTTCGATATAAGACGGAGTACTTCATTCACTTAAAGTACAGAAATACTAGATTTATTTTTACCAGATATATCTTGCTTTTTTATTATTTTCGGTCAATAATTAGTTATATGAAACAGATAAAGAATCGGATATTGTCATGGATTAAAAAGCATAAAATAGCTACAGCTATAATTATAATAATTTTATTAACATTTGCGGTCGTACCTCCACCTGATGATGAGTCTGGTGAAATATCGCAAGCAACAAGTAGTGAAGAGCAAGTTTCTGATGAAGCACAGCAAGAAGCAGAAGAGAAGGTGTTGTATGAGCTTGTTTCAGAAGATGGGAATGTAAAATCTGTTGTTATATTAAAGCAAGACCCAACAGAAGAGGATATTAAAGCTGTTGGCAAACAAATAGATTCAGAATATGGTGATGAAGACTTCATCTGGATTGGTATATTCTCAAACAAAGAACAAGCTACAATACATACTAATGTTGATGCGGTACTTGAGCTGAAAGGAAAGAATGCTGAAAAATACGATGATGCGTATGTTGCCCAATACAATATAAATCAGGCGACGGGGTTAAAGGAGTATATACTTTATCCTTCAAAAAGTGCCCAACGGGTAAGTCTCTAAAAGGAGTCTCAAAAAGAGCCAGTAGTCTTCTGGCTTGTAATCCAGCGCCTTCTATTGGATAATATCCATATGCTAAGAGGGAGACAAATACAGCTAAATCTTAAAAGTGATGAATATAAGTCCATAAAGCACTTAAATTCTGAGACTTTACCGAACCTAGTTGTTTTAACTGGTAAGAACGGGGTGGGCAAGTCCCATTTACTAGAAGCCATAGCAGAAGGAAGTGTTACGGTTAGCGGTATCGACCCTGCACGTATTAGTTTGGTCACGCAAAGTGACTTCACAAAGCCTAGGCCTAAGGAAATGGCTGATAGGAATGCCTATCAATCGTACAAGAGTCAAAAAATTAACTCTCTGAGCACAATGCAGTCTCAACTCGAGCAGCAAGGTAGTGTATTGGGCAAAACTGAGCAAGAAAAACTTAGGGAAATAGCAAAAGAACAACACACTACAATTTATAAGATAAGTGAAGGGATGATTCATGCTGGCTCACTAAAGAGGAGATATACTCAATATATAAGCAAAGTAAATCAATTATTGCGGCAGCATAAAAATAATCATAGCTTTAGCTATGTGAGGGAGATATACGAAAAGGGTGATGAATTCTTTCAGAATATTGATGGAAGCAAATATATAAGTGAATCAAGTATTGCGGGCGTCTTTAGTAAGGGTGTAATTCCTGAGCAGCTAGCAGTTGTGATTTTTGAATATGCATACAGGTATAAAAAGAACGAGTTGCATATATGGCAAAACGAAAAAAAGGGAGGCAAATATGATGTACTTACGGATGAACAGTTTGTAGATAGTTATGGCTCTCCACCATGGGAGCTTATTAACTCACTGCTAGAAAAGTTTCCAGATTTTAAGTACAAACTACATTTTGAGCTTGATTCCTTTGACCCAGATGAGAGCCGCTACGAACTTTATTTTGTAAACCATACAAGCGATACTGTTAAGCTTTATCCTGAGAACCTATCGTCGGGCGAAAAGACAATTCTCTCCATAGTTTTATCAATATTTAGTGCAGGAACTAACTCTGAGTTTCCTGAATTGCTTTTGCTGGATGAGGTCGATGCCGCCCTTCATCCTAGTATGTGCACTAGTTTTATTTCTGCGGTAAACGAAGTCTTTTGTATTGATAATGATATCCCCGTGATGATTGTAACTCATTCAGCAAGTACAGTTGCGGTGGCGCCAAATGAATCTGTCTATGTTTTATATCGTGATGAATCTGGTACGGGTATTGAGTTGGCATCTAAAGCAAAAGCTCTAAAAATACTGTCAGAAGGATTCGTTGGCATAACCGTACAGGATAACCAGAGTGTAATTCTTCATAAAGTAGAGGATGCTGCAAAGCATTCAATTGTATTTGAAGGTGAGAGCGACGAAATTTATATTAGAGAGGTAATCAAGCGCAGTAATAGTAAGTTAGGCGATAGCTGCTCTATTACCAGCGGTGATGGTTATGGTGGTTTAGATAATGTTTGGAAAGTATTAAAAACACGCATGGGTTCAAGAATAAATGCTGGGAAAAAAATGGTGCTTGTTTTTGACTGCGACCAGCAAAGGCCTAAAGAAAAGCATGGAATACATGCAAAGCTCTCCATCGAGAGGGTTGATGCCAATCCAATCAAAGATGGTATAGAGAACTTATTAGTTAGTAGTATTGTAGAACGATTAATCAGTAACTTTGGCGAGGATGTTATTTATGACGGCAAAGATGGTAAGGAAGTAAACGAACTATATAAAAATGAAATAGCTGAGTGGGTTGTGAATAATGCTTCAACACAAGAGTTTCAGCCTTTTATTGATTTGGTAGCAAGCCTAGAGAGCGAATACTTTAGTGAATGAACAAGAAATAAAAGATAAGCTAATTAAATATGCTGAGGCGTATATAGCTGGCTACACAGATTCAATAAAAAGTCATTATCAAGAAATATACTGGAAGGTCATACAAAACAATCTTGAGCTAGCTTTTTTCCCACTGTATGACCGTATTCTTGGTAAGGATGTATCGGTAAAGGCGCTATTTTCAGAAAACGATTTTTATATGTTTTTTCTTGAGCAAAAAAAAGTTAGAGTCGGTAAGTATATCAATGCCATTAATGACGAGAATTATTCTAAGCAGTGGACAATGGACACGCCTAGCGACAAGCGTTTGGTGCAGGTAAAAAAATCCCTCGGTATTGGGGAAAAACCAAAGCTACCTATTCTTGGGAAGGTCAATGTGCCTGGAGCAAGTATTATTACATACCCCATATCCCATATTAGTTCACAAGGTGAAAGCCATGGTAGGTCTAAGGGTCAACAGGATGCACGGCAGGCTGAGAAGGAGCTGCCAAGAGTGCAAGAGTGGTCAAAGAAAACCAATAAAAAGCTAGAATTTACCGAAAGGTATTACGAGTTGAAAAAAAGTAATATAAGCCCCCAGCAAAGAGGGCATAACTTTGAAGTACTTTGGCGAGAAGTGCTTGATTTTTATGGTTGGCAAACAAAGAAGATACAAATTAGTGGTGAGCAAAATGATTTTACAGCCATATATCAAGGCATACATGTATTAGGTGAGGTAAGGTGGTTTAAGGAAGCGATGAGTGGGGCAAAAATGCGTGAATTCCTTGGAAAACTAGATGCAAGACCTCAAACAATAGGACTTTTTATTTCTCACTCAGGAGTAAGTGAAGGAGGTCTGGATGTGGTTAGGCGTGCAATTAATACCAAAACTGTAGTTATTTTTGGCAAAAGCGAAATTGAACAAATTCTGGAAGGGCGAGGGCATCCAGGTAAAGTATTCCAAAAAGGCCTAAGAGATGTTTATGACTTTGTTTTCGAAAAGCATCTCAAAACGTAATGATTTTAAGCTTTATATCTAGATAACATTTGCTTTGAATATCCACGCTTTCCTTGGTCTGGTTTTGGCATCTTTATTTTTAGCTCAAAAGGTAGGTTTGCGTTCTGACTGTTCCTATAGATAAACTCATTGCTACTATTATAACAGATAACAGTCATTGACAAAAATACATATTAATGTATAATAGGATATTATGATAAATTCACCGGAGATGGCTAGAACAGTTATTGATCAAACTGTCTTTGCAGGCCAGATGATAGTTGGCGAACATGGTAACCCAGATCCCGGAGTTGCTGATTTGGTTGTTCGTAATTTAGCAGTGTTAACTGATCGTATTAAGCCAAATCAATTCGATAGATTACCTCAGTCTACGCAGGATCAAGTTCGTGATGTTGCTTCACTAGGTAGGGCTATTGCTGAAATCTCTCCAGCAGACTTGGAACGTTTGCCAAACGAAACTGATGAACAGTTTAGCTATAGGAGTGAAGTTCGCCAACCAATACAGGCATTGCAAGCATTCTTTCACAATCGAGAAATGAGCACTGATGACACTCTTCAGCAGGGAGCTTTAAGATACGCAATAAGTGAGTCCACTGAAGCCTTCGATAGCCTGCTTAGCCATACTTATCAGCTACCGAGCGTTAATGAGACTCTCGGATATTTCCAGGGTAACGCAGGGGCTGCCTCAAAGCGAATCGGAACATTAGCTCTAGATAATAGCTAATAGAATAAATTTAACTATATTCAAGCTTTTTTAGTTAGTTCATTTTTATATGAGCTAATAAAGTAAGCTAGCATAGACACCCCAAAGCCAAACCACAGTATTTTAAAAGCTCCAGTCTGCAGGTGTGTTCCTAGTTTTATTGCGTGAAAGAAGATTAGTAACATAGCAACTCTGTTTAGAGCTACAACTATTGGCCAGTTATTCTTAATAATTGGTTTTTCTCTCAGCCTGTCAGTCACTTCGTAGCTTAGGAATATGAGTAGGGCGATCCCAGCAATAAGGATAAAAAATCTTCCGTTAGGGCCAGCGTAATCTATTGGCTTAATATCTATTTTCAAGGATTCTATGGTCAGTAGCAATGGGTGGAGAAGTATGAGGACTAGCACCCAATTACTGGTTTGCCGGAAGAATTTCCTG
The DNA here is from genome assembly GCA_030430915.1 of bacterium. GTDB lineage: Bacteria > Patescibacteriota > Saccharimonadia > Saccharimonadales > SZUA-47 > JAUIKH01. The sequence continues at coordinate 5,186 of JAUIKH010000032.1, forward strand.
TAGTTGAACATCTCCGGATTATGGCGTTTATACCAGGCAGTCATTAGGTGGAACCACATAATAGTAAAAGCAAGAAGCCCAAAAACAGGGAATAGGGTTATTAAAGAAATGTTTTCGATCTCCCAGCCTAGACCATTCAGCCAGTAATATATACTAGGTAGGCAAGCTAGAGTTAGTAACAAATAAAGACTGGTTAATGGTTTTTTCATGAACTAAGTATACGATAACTATTTGTTATTACCATGATATTAACCTAAAGGGTATAATGAAATCAGAAAATGCAAAGGTAGCTATAAAGTAGTTTTAAATTAGGGGGTATGAAGTTGAATAAAACAATTGTCGGAGCAGTGATGGTACTAGTGGTACTACTAGTAGTTGGCGGTGTATACATAAATTCTAGTAGCCAGGATTCAGATGTGACTAGCGACCTGTCTACTACTACAGAAGAAGTTCGGCAGGTAACAATTGATCAAGTAGAGGATCATAATTCTGAAGATGATTGTTGGACCATCGTGGAAGACAAAGTCTACGATATTACTTCTTATGTACCCAGACACCCGGGAGGCGATGAGATACTAAGAGCTTGTGGTGAAGATGGCACTAGTCTCTTTCTAGAACGGCGGGATGAAAATGGCCGAGCGGTGGGTAGTGGCACGGCGCATAGTTCTAGTGCCCAGTCTCAACTGGAACAGTTTTTTGTCGGTAACCTAAGTAGTAATTAGTTTATACCTAGGCTAAAAATTCAAATGTATATCGTACTAGTTTAGGTCACGCTTATGCTATAATCTAGGTAAATTATGCTGTCTATTAATAACCTTAAATCTAAGCACCCAAGGATATATAAAATTGTTTTAATTAGTGTAGCGGTGAGCTTTTTGGTTTTAGCTGGATTTTTGTTTTATAGGTCTCAATATACTTTATCGGCTGCAGATGAAGCCAAACTATATTCTGAAGCAGAGCAGTTATTATCTGAGGATAAAGTTGACCAGGCCGATGAAAAATACCAACAAATTGCTGGTAAGAAATTTAGCAAAAAGGATAAGAGCGCTGTTTATTTAACGCAGTCAACAATATGCTACCAGTACAATAAATTGGATTGCTCGCTGGAGGCCTTAGATAAGTATGATAATAATACCAAAGCCGACCATAATATCTATATGACTAAAGCTTCGATTCTATACATTCTTGATAGGCCAGATGAAAGAGAGGAGGCTTTAAAGCAGGCTCTAGAAAGCTTGCGTGAACAATCCAATCTTAGCGACGAAGATCAGCAGTTAAAAGATAGTCTAGAAGAGGCCTTTAAATAATGAAATCTCTGTTTAATAAAAAATCACCGATAGCACTGTTGCTTCTACTAGTAATTCTAGTCACGTCGCTTTTTGGTGTATTTCAAAACCCTAGGACAGTTGAAGCAGCGCCTCAAACTAGTTATCTTCGGATGACCTATAAAACCCCATCACAAGCCGAATTAAATGAATATATGTGGTTAGCCAGACGGGGAAACATCGGTTCAAATCCACAGGCGTTTACTCCGAATAACAAGACAATTAACGCTAGTTTTTCAGAAAGTCCTACTAATAATCTTGGGCCAGCACCGGCGGCCTATAGTTCAGTTGATAGGCAGTCAGTACTGCGCACATATGTAGCCCAAACCTCACTCAATATTCCAGACTGTGCAACTGATGTTAGCTTTAGGCTAACTGGTAACGGTAGTGATAGCAGTGCCTTGCGCCTAAGTTATCTGTCTAACGATAATCTTGGTGGTCCTGGTCCATTCTTTAATACTCCCAATCGAACTATTGACTGGGGTGAAGCTAACATTAGGGTATTAACCAGTGCTGGTCGACGAATCAACGCTCCAATTTTTGATGTAAAGCCTACTTTCCCGGGATTTAATCTTCCCAATAATCAAGGGGCTATCTCGGCAAACTTTGTCTCTCCGTCAGTATCGGCTACACCAGCGGAAATCAGAAATGGGGTCCGTTTGGTGTACTCTGCTGAGACTCTAGATTTTGTTAGTAATATAAATTTGCTAAAGCTAATAAATTCTGGTGTAAAAGAGGGTAGAGAATATAGCTATCGGACAACTGGTCATCCTTATCTGCAAGTGAACTATAATTTGGATAATTGTGCTAATCAGACATTTAGTATTTCGGTTGATGGTGATACTGAGCTTAATGACAATGAATTACCAACTAGTGTAGATTTCTCAGGGACCGCTACAGTAGACCCAAGTCGTCGAGTAAATGGAATAGA
>JAUIKH010000003.1 GCA_030430915.1 bacterium
GGCACGGAAGGTACAGATCTAGGTGATGAGCTGTCTATGGCTTATGCCCAACGCGACTCCTTAAAATCTATTTTAGAGGGAGCTCAAGAAACTGTAAAAGGGCTTGAATCTCAGCTTAAAAGCACGCATAAGCAAGCAAATAATGTAAAAGGGGAAATCCTTGATGCCAAAGATGAAAAAGCATTAAATCTTCTACATGAGATATCACCTGACCCAACTGATTGGTTTACAGATGAAGCATATAGAATTTATGTATCAAGAGAATACGATAGATTAACTAGCGGCTATAACTGGAAACAGAAAAAACTCAACCAATTAATCACAACTAGAGAGTTAATCGGGCAGGACGTAAACAAAGATAATCCTAAATATCTACAAATAAACGATAGTAGTAGAAGCTGGTTGGGGAGAGTTGTTTCCCCAATTTTTGTTAAGCCAGAAGATAAAGATATTGCTAAAAAAGAAAGAAGACTAGGGTTAGGGGTCATATCAACTGGATCTATCAAAATTTCGGATAACTCAATAGTGTCATCTAGTATTAGCGGTAATCGTGGAGGAGAAACAGGCACAGAGAGTCTAGATGCAAACTTGTTTGAGTATTCTAGTCGTGAAAATCGAGTTTTGAGCGCGCAAGAAGTCATAGAGCTTGATTGCTTGCAGATTACTGACCGTATGCTGGAAAAAGAACGAAGAAAAATACGAGACGAAGCCCCAAACTCTACCAAACAAATGCTGAAAATAGCAACTGCAAGGGTTGCCTTAGGTCTCCCTGCCGTTACTCAGGATGAAAGAGAAAAGATACAAAGATTGTTTATGAATTATTCATCAGGAGAGCTGCTTAATATTATTAGTATTGAATTCTCCTTACATGGTAATCTAAAAAAATGATTCTTAAATATTGAGTTGCTAAAAGCGATATAATGGTTAGGCTATGGCTAATAAATATCTCAAACGTTTTAATCTTAAAAAGTTCAAAGCCTTGTTTAGGAATAAGAAGTTACTTGTAGTGTTTATGGCACTTTTAACTACATTAGTAATCAGCTCAGCAACATATGCACTAGTTAACAATAATACAGAGCCAGAAGTGGTAGAAGTATCTGAGCCCACAGAACAACAGGAAGAGCCAGAAGTTGAGTCTGAGGAAGAACCACCAGAAACACCTGCTCCAGTAGAGCTTGAACCTACCCCTAAACCCGAGCCAGAACCGGTCAGCCCATGGCCGGTTACATTCAGCCTAGATCAGGCTTCTAGTTTAACTGTGGTAGTCAATAAAAAGCACAAACTCCCTAGCAATTATGTACCGTCATTGACAGGCGTAGCGGGCGGGCAAATGCGTCCAGAAGCAGCTAGCGCTCTAAACACCATGCTTCAAGCTGCCCAAAACGATGGCGTTCCTATGAAAATCATTAGCTCTTATCGGTCTTATCCTACTCAAGTAAGTACTTACAACAAATGGGTTAGAATTGATGGTCAGGCTCAGGCTGACCGTTCAAGTGCTCGTCCGGGCCACAGTGAGCACCAGACAGGTTTAGCAGTAGATCTAGGAGTTCCTAATGGTAACTGTGATTTGTTAATATGTTTTGGCTCCACTGCACAAGGTCAGTGGCTGGCTACATATGCCCAAAAGTATGGATTTATCGTGAGGTATGAGAGCAACACAGAAGCAATTACAGGCTATCAATACGAACCGTGGCATATGCGCTATTTAGGAGTATCTACTGCAACGGCTGTAAAAAACAGCGGGCAAACCTTAGATCAATACTACGGTGTAGAAGCCGGTGGCTATTAATAAATAGTTTAGTTTACGATTTGGCGGCTCGTTTTCTTTTATTATGATCTAACTCTTTTTTTCGTAATCTCAAGTTTTCCGGTGTTACTTCTAATAATTCGTCGTTCTCAATAAAATCTAGGCACTGTTCTAGGCTTAGTTTTGTGTATGGAGTCAACTGCACGACTCCATCAGAGCTAGAACTTCGCATATTAGTCAAATGTTTTTCTTTACAAACATTAACCTCCAAATCATCACCGCGAGTGTTTAAGCCAACTATTTGGCCAGCGTAAACTGTTTGTCCAGCATCTACGTAGAGCTCGCCTCTACTTTCTGCATTTTGCAAGGCATACGGTGTAGTTGTTCCGTTTTCCCATGCTACTAATACTCCATTACGCAGCTGGTCTAATGAGCTACTTATCGGTGCGTATGAGTCCAGTAGAGTATTCATAATAATTGTGCCTTTTGTGGCTGTTAACAACGAGTTTCTAGCTCCTAGCAGCGATCTAGTTGGAATTTTATAAATTAGTTTAGTAATATTTTTGTCGGTGCTAAACTGGTCCACAAGTTCTGCTTTTCGGCGTCCAAATTCCATTTGCACAGAGCCCACGTGTTCAGCTGGAATTTCCACAATTACTTCTTCTACCGGTTCTTTTTCTTGGCCATCTATAGTTTGAGTTACAACTTGAGGTCTACCTACTTCGAATTCAAATCCTTCACGCCTCATGGTTTCTATCAAAACAGATAAATGTAACTCACCCCTACCAGCAACCAAAAAGCCAATTCCTTGTTCCGTTATCTCTAACCCAACATTTGTTTCTAATTCTTTTTTCAACCTTTCACCAATTTGTCTAGATGTGTTAAATTCTGCCTCCTTACCTTTAAGCGGACTCGTATTAGGACCCAAATATATTTGTAAAGTTGGTTTTTCTACTTCTATTGATGGCAAAGCTTCAGGGTTATCAAGGCTAGTGATCGTGTCACCTATTTTGGCATTAGGCAGACCAGTCACAGAGACAATATCACCTGCAACTGCGCTGTCTACCTCAATAAATTTTAAGCCAATTGTTCGATAGATTTTATCTATTTTGCCCTTGTCTATTTGGCTATCATGACATAGAGATACAGGAGAATTCTTGCTGACTTTACCCCGCTCTACTCTACCAACAGCATATTTTCCTTGAAAACTATCATATCTAAGCGATGAAACAAGCATCTGTAAATCACCTTCTGTATCAACATTTGGCCGGCTAACATCTTTAATAATAGACTCAAAAATTACTGTTAAATCTGCGTTCTCATTGATATTTTTTGGGAACTCGCTCCAAGCTTTGGATTCTCTACCTATAGCGTAATAAATTGGATAATGTAACTGATCTTCGTGTATAGCTAGTTCTAAAAATAGATTGTCTAATTCATCTTTTACTTCATTAACACGGGCAGCTGGTTTATCAATTTTGTTTATAACGACTATAGGTTTTAGTTCAAGCTGCAAAGCCTTACTGAGCACGAATTTGGTTTGAGGCATTGGGCCTTCTTGAGCATCAACGACTAAAATGCAGCCATCTGCCATTCTTAGTGTACGTTCAACTTCACCTGAAAAATCTGCATGTCCTGGGGTGTCAATTATATTAATCCGATAGTCCTTCCAGTCTACGGCGGTAATTTTGGCTGTTATTGTAATACCACGCTCTTTTTCTTGATCTCCACTGTCCATTATTAATTCTTGACTCATTTCGGCCTGGTTACTTCTAAAAGTATTAGATAGCTTTAATAAGCCATCAACTAACGTTGTTTTACCATGGTCAACATGAGCAATTATCGCAATGTTGCGAATATTTTCATTCTCTTTCATAAAATCAATTAATTATAACATGAAATTGGCAAATTACACCTTTAAACTTCTTGTGTTAAAAGTTCAAAACACATATACTTATTATTGAATACAACTAAGTATAAAATAGAGGTAAATCTTGAAAGTATTAATGCTCGGTTGGGAGCTGCCTCCTCACCATGTTGGGGGTATGGGGGTTGCATGTTATCAAATGTGTAAACAACTAGCCAATACCGGTGTTGATATTGATTTCGTTTTGCCCTACACTGCGGATTTTAATATTCCATTTATGAACATTATTCCAACAAGTGATCGATCATATGAGGATTTAAAATTTGCTGGTGGTGTATATGATGCAAAAAACTTTGGCACAAGAAAATCAAATGCATTGAATCAAGCTCTAGACTTATCTAAACAGCATAATAAATACGCTTTATCTGTTGAGAGCATAACAAAGTATGCTGAGTTCGATATAATTCATGCTCATGAATGGTTAACTTTTAAAGCTGCGATGGCTGCAAAAGCTGTAAGCGGAAAGCCAATGATAGCTCATGTTCATGCTACACAATTTGACCAATCTGCTGGAGGCTATGGAAACCCTGAAGTACGTGAAATCGAATATGCTGGATTAATGATGGCAGATGCTGTATTTTCTGTAAGTCAACATACTAAAGATGTACTAATTCGTGAGTACGGAATACCTGAATCGAAAATACATGTTGTTCACAATAGCATGGAGATTAACCCAGAAGTAAATGAAGCTAGTAATTTATATAGATATCTAGAGATAATGAAGTCCAAAGGTTATAAAGTTGTAGTTAATTCAGGACGTAAAACTATTCAAAAAGGGCTTACTCATTTACTAGATACAGCTAAAAGAGTTGTGGAGAAAAACCCTAAAGTCTTATTTTTATTAGTTGGAGGCGGAGAGCAAGAAGAAGAATTATTAGAAAAAGCGGCTTATTTGGGCATATCAAAGAATGTTATATTTGCAGGCTGGATGAATGGCACTGGCAAGGCTTGGCGAGATTCATTCAAGATTGGAGATATTTTTGTAATGCCTTCAGTTTCAGAGCCCTTCGGATTAGCAGCACTAGAAGCAGTTGGCTATGGTACACCTACTCTAGTTTCTAGACAATCGGGAGTATCTGAAGTTTTAAGAAATTCTTTAGTATGTGACTATTGGGATACAGACATGATGGCAGATATGATTTTAAATGTTGTAGAAAATGATAGTTTGAGGTCGGAGTTATGGCAAAATGCATATAACGAATATAAAGATTTGTCTTGGGAAAAATCCGCAAATAAAATGAATGGTCATTACTGTTCCTTGGTCGGGGTTTAGCTATGTCAAAGCAAATCGTTCTTTATCTACATGCTCATCAGCCCTTCAGGATTAAACCGTATTCAGTGTTTGATGCTGGTATTGATCACATGTATTTTAACGAAGAAGCGGATAATAATGAGGCAAATAATAGATTTATTGTAAATAAAGTTTCCGATAAGTCTTATATGCCAACAAATGAAGTACTAATTAGATTATTAAATAGGCATCCCGAGTTTAAATTGAGTTTGTCAATCACCGGAACACTGATTGAGCAATTAGAGATGTGGAGGCCAGATGTACTGGAAAGCTTCAAGATGCTAGTAGGTACAGGACAGGTAGAAATATTAGCTGAGACATATTATCACTCTTTGGCGTTCTTTTATTCCCGAAGCGAGTTTGAGCGACAAGTAGAAAAACATAAAAGAAAAATTTATGAAGTATTTGGTTTAACTCCAACAGCATTTAGAAATACCGAGCTAGCTTACAATAACGACTTAGCTTATTGGGCGGATAAAGCAGGCTATAAAGCAATAATAGCTGAAGGTTGGGATTCTGTTCTTGGCTGGAGATCTTCGAATTACATGTACAGGCCAACTCATACTGAAAATATTAAATTACTATTAAAAAACTATAAATTAAGTGATGATGTAGCCTTTAGATTTTCTAATCAAGGTTGGTCTGAATGGCCATTAACTGCTGAAAAGTACTGTCATTGGATAAATGAAAGTAATAAAAATGATGAAATAATTAATCTATTTAAAGATTATGAAACTTATGGAGAGCATCAGTGGGCAGACACTGGAATATTTGATTTTCTTGAAGCGTTGCCAGCAGAATGGTTAAAAACACCAGGCAATGGATTTAAAAAAGTATCAGAAGCAGCAGAAATGTTTGAAGCCAAAGATAGGGTTGACATGCCTCATACTGTGACGTGGGCTGATAATGAGAGGGATCTTAGTGCCTGGTTAGGAAATCCAATGCAAGTTGATGCTATAAACACCCTGTATTCAATGCAAGATAAAGTTTTGGCTACAAATGATAAAGAGATAATAGCTGACTGGGAAAAACTACAGACGAGCGACCACTTCTACTATATGTGTACAAAATGGTTTAATGATGGAGATGTACATGCTTACTTTAGCCCTTATGATTCACCCTATAAAGCTTTTATGTATTTCATGAACACGTTTAGAGATTTGCAGGCAAGATTAGCGCAGAAAGGAACAATGTAGGGTGGCTCGAAGTGCAATTTTGGGTAATGGTGGACTAGCTGTCGGAATTGATGAAAATGGACTGGTTCATGATTTTTACTATCCATACGTAGGTTTAGAGAATTTGAACTCTGCAAGAATATCTAATCACAAGATTGGAGTATGGGTGGATGGTGAATTTTCTTGGTTAGATAATGGTGACTGGAATAATTCAATTGATATGGACGAATTTATGATAGTAAATTCAATACATATAAACACGAGACTAGGCATTAAACTATCACTAAAATCATTCGTGGATCACGAATTTGATGCATTTATACGTAGTGTTTCTGTTGAGAATATGTCAGTTGCTGATAAAAAAGAAGTTAGAGTATTTTTTCATCAAGTTTTTCAAATTAGTAGCGGTGGAAGAGCTGATACAGCTCTATATTCACCTGATGGACATTACATACTAGATTATAAAGGAAGATGCTGTCTGCTAATAAAAGGAAAAACTGAGAGTGGATCAGACTTTGATCAATACGCTGTTGGAAACTTTGGTATGGAGGGCAAAGAAGGCACTTATAAGGATGCAGAAGACGGTGAACTTTCAATGAGCAATGTTGAGCATGCAGGTGTGGATTCCGTAATAAGGTTTAAAGTAGATATTGAGCCAAAAAGCACGAAACTAATAAATTACTGGGTTATTGCTGCTGATTCACAGTACGAAGCTAGAAAAATAAACTTATCGGTTATAGACAAGATACCTGAGCGTATAACAAAGCAGGAAGTATACTTTAGAAACTGGCTAAGTCCTGCAAAAAACCAGATAGATAAACTGGAAGAAAAGCACAAAAAAATTCTAATATATTCATTATTAACAATAAAAGCTCATACTGATAAAAGGGGTGGAGTTATAGCATCATGTGATTCGTCAATATATAATTACGGTAGAGACTACTATAGTTATGTTTGGCCAAGAGACGGAGCGTTTGCTTTATGGCCTTTGATCAGACTCGGGATGTTCGAGGAAGCTAAACAATTCTTTTTATTCTGTGCCGATATTATGTCACCATACGGCTACATGCTGCACAAGTATCAGCCGGATAAAGCGATAGGCAGTACTTGGCATCCGTTATTACACAATAACCACGCAGAATTAGCTATACAAGAAGACGAAACAGCATTAATTATTTTTATGATTGGTGAATATTTAGATTATTCTGATGATTTAGACTTCGTTAAGTCTTTATATGCAAAAATGATCCAACCTATGGCAAACTTTATGACTAAATTTATTGATGAACAAACTAACTTGCCACATGCTAGCTATGACTTATGGGAGCAGAAATTTTTGACAACCACCTTTAGCACAGCAGCTACTTATAAATCACTTGTTGTTGCATCCAAAATTGCTAATAAATTGAACCATAAAGAAGACTCTGAATTATGGGCAAAAACTGCAATAAACATTAAAAAGCAAGTAAACGCTTTTTATGATATTGACAGACAATCATTTAGAAAAGGATTTTTATTGTCTGAAGAAAATTCGTTAAAATTTGATAATACACTAGATATTTCTAGTTTTTACGCAAGTTTCACTTTCGATTTTGTATCTTCTAAGGATCAAATACTCAATACGGCAAAAAGGATTGAAGACGAATTGTTAGACATATCCCCTTCTGGCGGAGTTTGTCGTTATGAGTACGATGATTACTTCAAGAATGAGAATAATCCTTACAAAGGAAACCCCTGGATAATAACTACTCTATGGATGTCTCAGTACTACAATCGAGTAAAAGAAACGGATAAATCTATAAAGTATTTAAACTGGGCAATTGAAAAGTCAAGCAAATCAGGTGCATTATCCGAGCAAGTCAATACTGTAAATAGTTCTAGCGTTGGGGTTACTCCACTTGTATGGAGTCACGCTGAGCTTGTAAATACAATACTTGATATATACCAATAAAAAAACTAATACTCTGGAAAAAAATGATGATTTTTGATAAAGTGTTACGGTAACATTTTAAAGTAAGCCGATATAGCTCAGTTGGTCAGAGCAGCTGTTTTGTAAACAGCGGGTCGTGGGTTCGAATCCCTCTATCGGCTCCATTTAATTTGCAGGGTTAGTGAAGCGGTCAAACACGATAGACTGTAAATCTATTGGCATTCGCCTTCGTAGGTTCGAATCCTACACCCTGCACCAAAATACTTACGAAGTGCATAAATTGCCGTCGTAGCTCAGTGGTAGAGCACTTCCATGGTAAGGAAGGGGTCACGAGTTCAACTCTCGTCGACGGCTCCAATAAGTTATTGAAATAATCATTATAATCTGTTAGAATCTATTAAATATGGGAAAGAAGTCAGAAAAGCGTAAAATTGTCGGATTAGTCTGTGAAGAGACTGGGCATCGCCATTATTACACTAGAAAAAATACTCAAAATACACCAGACAAACTTCGGTTAAAGAAGTATAATCCTGTTTTAAGAAAACATACTTGGTACGTTGAGACTAAGAAAAACTTAGGAAGAAATGAAGTAAAGCCTCGAAAAGGCTAATACTTTATGCTACAACTCTTTTAGATCTTTTTACTTTAGTTTTTCTATTCTTTGTTACTTTAAATCTTTTAAGTCTAGTTTCTATTCTTTTAGCATCTTCAAGCCTGTCAACAGAAATATAAGCATGATAAAGTAGGTTGAGTGATTCTCTGCTTGGTTCCAGCTCTACTGCTCTCTCTAAAGAAGTTACAACCTGTTTATTGTTATTAAGTTTTTCCTGGACTTTAGCATACGCTATGTGTCTTGCTGCCATGTTTTCTTCTAGTTTAAGTGCTTGATCAAATGCAGTACCAGCTTTTTCATAATTTTCTGTTTCGTAATATATAAGTCCTAGATTGTGTAAACTTGAAGCAGATGGCTCTATACTACTTGCAATTTCAAAACAGTCAATTGCGTCTTTAAACTCTTTTTGTTTAGCATATAGTATTCCGAGTCTATTGTAGGCAGCGGCATTTTTTTTATCGATATTTAGTATAGTCAGTAAGGCTTTTTCAGCACGTGTAAATCTATTATCTTTCATTCCTTGATGAGCAATATCCCATAAACCACTTAGTTTATCGCTGATTTTCATTGGTATAGGAGATAATTCAGTACTTCTAGGCGTACTACTGACGTATGCAAGCAAGGCAAATGCGCAAATAAGAAGTATAGAAAACATTAAAGACAGTATAACATTAGTTTATTTATAGAAATAATCATAGTTCAACACAAAGTCTTAAAAAAATTAATTTGGTACTTACTCCGTTTTCGAACAGATATCTACATCTATTGACTACAGATAGTTTTTTTGCCCATTTTTTGACATCACTAACAGATGATCTATGTATTGCAGTTTCTGTCATTATTTTTAAGTCTTTCAATAGACTATTGAGATCATCTTTGTTTTGATATGATTTTTGAAACTGAAGACGTCTTGAAGTGTTCACTGCCAAAAATTCTTTTGAATTTTTAATTGTTGGTAGTGCGTTTTCAGGTCCATTATTTAATATATCTTCATAAAGCAGTGCTTGACCACCTGATAGTAAGTAAGCCAATTCAGATTTCTCATTACCAGGTTCTATACTGCTTTTGCTAATCGGTAATACTTTGATTTTTTTACATCTGGAACCGATCGTAGTTAGTAGTCTAGATACACCGTCAACCTGAAATATGATACATGTTTTATCAACTGGCTCCTCAGTAATTTTTAACAGACTGTTTTGTGCTTCAATTCCCATGGCTTCTGCATTTAGTAATATTGCCACTCTACCCACTTTTTCTTCGGTTATTATTTTTGAGCTTAAAAATTTATTTAACTCCCTAGAGTCGTCTATGCTAATTGTGTTTTTATCATTTGGCTTTATAATTATCAAATTAAGTCTGTTAGCTACACCTAGTAACTCTATGGCAAGATCTATTGCAATTTTTTGAGCACCCGATTCTTTACTGCCATCAAGCACTATATTTCCATGAGGCTTTTTTACAAACCCATCTATTTGTTTTTTAGTAATACCGTTAATAATCATTATGTTTTATTGATTGCCTCGTCAAATTCTTTTGGAATTTCGGACTTAAAAGTTTTCTGGCCGTATTTCGGTATCTCTATCTGTAAGCTAAATGCATGTAACATTAACCTGTCATTTGCTTTGCCTCCATATAGCAAATCCCCAACTATGGGATGACCTATGTACAATAGGTGTATTCGTAGTTGATGCGTTCTACCTGTTTTAGGCACCAACTCTAATAAAGAGTGCCTATCGGTTGTTTTTTTGGTTTTATAGTATGTCTGTGCACTTTTGCCTTCTTTAGAGACCATAAACTTTTTAGGATTTTTGGCATTACGAATAATTGCTGCATCTATAAGTGCTTCATCATGATCTGTTTTACCCTCTATAATCGCAATATATTTTTTTATAACTTTTCTGTCGTGAAATTGATTTTGTAGTATTTTTAGGGTTTTTTCATTTTTTGCGCATATCATGACTCCACTCGTTGCTCTATCTAGCCTATGGACAATTCCAGGTCTTTCACCTGTCATATCGCTAACTCTATCTCTAATAAAGCTAGCTACTGATGCTTCCTGCCAAAATTTCCCTCGTGCATGAGAGATAATTCCGGCAGGTTTATCTATAACAATTACATTCTCATCTTCATAAATTATTGGCAACTCTATAACCTCAGGCTTAGCCTGTAGAGGTCCTAAATCATACTCTAAAGTTGTACCAGGTTTAACCCGAAATCCTGGCTCAATTGCTTCATCGTTAATTTTAATAAGATTTAAATCAAACAACTTCTTTAAGGCGGCTCTAGAATATTCTGGTAATTGTAAAGATAAAAACTTATCGGCTCTTATAAATTTAGAGTCTACTGGCAATGTCGTATACTGTTTGCTCATTTTTCTAGTGGTTTAAAAGGCAATAATATAATATCGCCAATGAATTTTGCCACCTTATTTATTGGCCAAAAAATTGACTTACTTTCCTTATTTTGACTGAATTCTTTATTCATCTAAGCCCCACTGCTTTTTGAACTTTGTACATTGTTTCTTTAGCTTGCTGATTCATTTTGGTTTCTGAATTTTCCAATTTACTAATAACTTCATTCTCTTCAACTTTTTTATAATTCGATTGGAAATCAGCTAGAAATTCACAAACGAAGTCTGCTACTTCTGTTTTTAGGTCTCCGTATCTAGTGTGAGATTCATATTTAGCGCATATTTTTTCAGTAGTACTGCCCGAAAAAGCTGCCAAAATATTAATTAAGTTACTGATGCCTGGTTGACTTTCAAAATTATAATTAATCGAGTTTAGACTATCGGTGGTTGATGACATTATTTTTTTTCTTGCTTCTTCTGGAGTGTCTGATAAGTATATTACTCCTTTGCTAGATTCTGAGGACTTACTCATCTTGACTCTTGGGTCAGTAAGGTCTCTAATTCTGAGTCTGGCTTGACTGTTTTCAAACTCCGCTTGTTTTTCTTCTGGCTCTGGCAACTGAAAAATATCACCAAATTTATTATTAAATCGTAGTGCTATATTCCTAGTTAACTCTACGTGCTGCGTTTGATCTGCTCCTACTGGGACGTATTTAGCACCATACAGGAGTATATCTGCAGCCATAAGTACAGGATAGTCAAACAGACCAACGCTAACGTTTTTTTGATTTTCTGACTTACTTTTAAACTGAGTCATCCTACTCAATTCACCAAAGTATGTAAAGCTATTTAATATAACTGTTAGCTCACTGTGGGCAGGTATAAAGCTTTGTCGATATATATAGGTATTATCATTTTCTAAATCTAAACCTGCAGCTACAAACAGCTTTGCGTTATTTATAGATCTTTTGTAAAGTAGCGAATGATCTACTGGGGTTGTAAAACTATGAAGGTCGGGTATAAATAAATTTATTTGAAAATCATTTGAATAACGTTTTTGTAGATCTATAATTGGCTTAAGTGATCCTAAGTAATTTCCAATATGCAAATCATTATTTGAGCGAATTCCTGTAAGTATTACTTGTTTAGTCATATGTATTTACCATTATAACCTTTAAGTTCATTGTTAAAAAGTATATTACATTAACTCTTTTTTAAGTTTCATTCTGATGTGCTAGGTATATTATAGCTTCAGCACAAAATCTTTGAGGTGATCTATGGTCTTCAAAACCCATACTAACTTTATTTTTTTTGATTTCCTTTAAAGCCTCTTGTTGTGATATTAATGACTCAACTTGTGATATTTCAGCCTCAATTAGACTGTTAGTGGCATTTTTCACTGTTATCTTTCTCCTTGAATTAAAAAACCGCCTCTTTTGAAGCGGTTTGAAAATTCGTTATATTAAGTTTATCTTGAACGCACGTAGCAAACCGCTAATACATGGCTTTTAAACCAATATTGCATAAATGTGTTTACTACCTTATTCATAATAATATTATATATCTATACAATATAAATTACAAGTTTACGAAAAAACACTATCTCTTTGTAAATTGTCTCTGTTTTCTAGCGCCTTTAAGACCAAATTTCTTTCTCTCACGCTCTCTTGGATCCCGTCCAAGAAGGTCAGCTTTTTTAAGAGTTCCTTTTAGGCTTTCATTTTTTTCTGTCAAAGCTTTAGATATACCTAACTTAATTGCATCAACTTGCGAGGAATGACCTCCGCCGCTTACCACAACACTAACATCGTATTTTTTGTCACCTATAACTCTAAATGGAGTTTCTAACTCGTTTAATAGTTTTGCACTATTAGAAAAATAATCACTGGCAAGCTTATTATTGATTGTAATAATCCCTTTTCCATTAGTAACTCTAACTCTTGCTGTAGAGCTTTTTCTTCTACCTAAGGCATATGTGTAATGTGTATCTGCCATTATTTCTTACCTTTCTTTAGATCAAGTATTGTGGGTTTTTGTGCTGAATGATTATGTTCTGCACCACTATATATCTTCAATCTTTTTAGTCGACCGTCACGTAATTTATTTACAGGTAGCATACCTCTGATTGATTTTTCTATTACTGATTCAGACCCTAGCGACATTTGTTCTTTAAGTGTTCTTGATTTAATTCCACCAGGATAACCAGTATGTCTATAGTAGACTTTATCTTCTAGCTTATTGCCCGTTATCTTAAGTTTATCGGAGTTAATAATGACTACAAAGTCACCGCAATCTATGTGTTTAGTAAAAGTTGGTTTACCTTTACCTGTTAGTAATTGAGCGGCTTCAGTTGATATTCTGCCTAGAGTATTTTGTGAAGCGTCAATAACATACCATTTTCTACTAATTTCAGATGGTTTTGCGCTGTACGTTTTCATTATTTACTCACTTTCTTGGTGTTATCTGCTTTTTTTACAGCTTTTTCTGGTTTAGCCTTAACAGAAAGATCATCAACAAAAGATACTTTTGCTAGCTGAGCATTATCACCTCTTCGTTGATCAGTTTTCTCAATTCTTAAGTGTCCACTGTTACGAGCACTAAGTTTAGGAGCTATTTCATCTACTAATTTATGAGCAGCTTCAAGTGTCATTAGACTAGAAATTATTTGTCTTCTGCTGTGAAGGCTATTCTTTTTAGCTTTTGTAATTAGCTTCTCTACATATGGTAAAACTTCCTTGGCCTTAGAAACAGTTGTTTCAATAGATTCATTAAGAATTAAACTATCTGCTAATGATTTAATCAAAGCATTTCTCTGGTCTTTTTCTCTGCCAAATTTTCTTCCTTTGTATCCGTGTCTATGCATTTTATAGCTCCAGTTCAGCTAGCTTCTCTCGAACTTCATCAAGCGCCTTGCTCCCAAATCCTTTCAAGTCCTTCAACTCAGCATCGGTTAAGCTGAATAGATCCTTAAGGTTTTGGATGTCGTTATTTATTAGCGCATTTGTAGTTCTTGCTGAAAAATTTAAATCTTCAATTGATGTGGTTAGGCTGTCTTTTTCATCTTCCTCGGCATTAGTTAATGTTTCAGCTTGAGCATCGGCAAGCATAGAGAGTGCTTCCACTCTTGTTTTGCCAGCTAGCGCTTCGTACTGATTTATTAATATTGCGTTAGCTTCTTCAAAAGCATCTCTAGGTTCTATAGATCCATCAGTTTGCACTGTGATTATCAATTTATCTAGATCAGTCATTTGCCCAACACGTGTATTTTCAACTTTGTACCTTACTCTTAGTACTGGACTAAAAATTGCGTCTAAAGATATAAAATCGCTACTTTTTTTATGAGAAGTATTGTCAATCGTCTGATATCCTCTCCCAGTTTCGATTACTAATTCACCTTTAAATGAAACGCCGGACTTGTCAATTGTTGCAATATAATGATCTGGATTTACAATTTCTACTTCTGAATTTGTTTTAATATCAGCAGCAGTTATTTCACCTTTTGACTTTTTCTCAATTGCTAAGGTCTGAGGCTCTTCACTATAAACTTTAAAACGCACGCCTTTTAGGTTTTGCATTATGTCTACCATGTCTTCTTTAATTCCGTCTATGGCAGTGAATTCATGAGTTACTCCTTCTATTCTAAAAGAAGTAATAGCTGCGCCAGATATACTTGAAAGCAATACTCTACGAATACTGTTGCCTAAAGTCATACCATATCCTGCATGCATAGGCTCTACAACAAAGGTAGAAACATTGCTATCTTCATCAGTTACGCTTGTAATAGTTGGTGTATTAATGTGTTTTGACATTCTTGTTCTTTCCTCCACCTTATCTCGAGTAGTACTCGACAATTAATTGTTCGTTAATATCTGGTTCAGCTTCTTCTCTGCTAGGAGCTCCACTGACATTTATCGTTAACTTTTTACGATCGACTTTTATCCAGCTAACAATATTCTCTGCTGGTGGGCTAGTTTCATCAATTCTCTTAAAGTAATCAGTATTTAAGCTATGTTTCCTTACAGTTAGCACGTCTCCTTGTTTAAGTCTAAGAGAAGGGACATCAAATCTCTTACCATTCAACATAAAATGTCCATGTGTAACAAGCTGTCTTGCTGCTCTTCTGCTTGGAGCTAGTCCGGATCTGTAAACAACGTTGTCAGCTCTTTGCTCTAGCAAACTAAGTAAAACTTGTCCTGATTGTCCTCTACTTCTGCTTGCCTCTTTCATTAAGTTTGAGAACTGTTTTTCTAACAGCCCATAAAGTCTTTTAACCTTCTGTTTTTCTCTAAGTTGTAAAGAGTATTGACTAGATTTCTTTCTATATTGACCTGATGCTGCCTGGCCAGGTGGAGTTGAGCGCTTTACTAAAGCCTTGTGTGCCTTAGGATGCAATGCATAGCCTTCTCTACGGCTCATTTTTACAATTGATTGTGTATCTCGTGCCATTATTAGTTTCTCCTAGCCTTTTTTGGTCTAACGCCTCCGTGTGCAACAGCGGTAACATCTTTAATGCTCTCAACAGCGATGTCTAGATTAACTAAAGCTCTAATTGCGGTATCTCTACCTTGCCCAATACCCTTTACATAAACATCCACTTTACTAACTCCGTACTGTTGCTTTGCAGCATTTGCAGCCTTTTCTGACGCAATTTGTGCTGCGTATGCTGTACCTTTTTTAGAGCCTCTAAAGCCGCAGGCTCCTGCACTTGATTGTGTTAAGACAGCCCCTGTTTGGTCTGTAAAGCTAATTATAGTGTTATTGAAAGTTGCTTGTATATGAAGCTGGCCATAAGCTACTGTTTTTTTGCTCTTCTTTCTTTTTTTAGCTTTAGTAGCTACTGGAGCGCTTATATCTGTAGTTTGTTCTGACATTTTATTTACCATACTCCTTAAGTCTTAGAAACAGCTTTTTTAGCTGTTCCTCCAACAGTTACTTTCTTACCACGTCTTGTTCTAGCATTTGTTTTAGTCCTTTGGCCTCTAGTTGGTAGATTATTTGCATGTCTTTGGCCTCTGTATGATTTTATATCTTTAAGTCTTTTGACATTTGTTGTTACAACACGTTGAAGTTCGCCTTCTACTATATATCTTTCATTTATAACGTCTTGAATTCTAGAAATTTCACTATCAGTTAAATCTTTAGTCCTTACTGTGGGCGAAACACCAGCTTTCTCTATAATGTCGTTGCTTGTTTTTTTGCCAATACCATATACGTATCTAAGAGCATATAGGATCTGCTTTTCATTAGGTATAGTAACACCTGATATTCTGGCCATACTAACCCTGCCTTTGCTTATGTTTAGGCTTATATTTGTTTATAACGTAAAGACGCCCTTTACGACGTACTAACTTATCGTCAGGACTTATCTTTTTTACACTTGCACGCACTTTCATCCTTTAGAAATCTCCTTTTGTAGGACTGAATTAAATTATTTCATTTAATTCATGCGGATTGGTTATTTTATAACCAACACACTGCTTAAATTTATAAATTTGTAGCATAAATATGCTAGCTCTTGCGATAGGTGATTCTTCCCTTAGTAAGATCATAAGGGGTCAACTCAACTGTCACAGTGTCTCCTGGAACAATGCGTATATAATGTTTACGCATTTTGCCAGCGACATGGGCTATAATTTGATGGCCGTTTTCAAGTTCTACTTTAAATTGAGTGCCTGGTAGAGTTTCTACGATCACCCCTGATAACTCAATTACTTCTTTCTTGTCTGCCATAAATTATATTCAAAGATGAATTATAACAGAAAGAAGTCAGTTAACCAAATATTTTATTTCTTTTTTCTTCTTAATTTCAGTCTGGATTTTTTTGGCTTACTTTTTTTGTCTTCTCCTTCAAAGTAGTCAGGAGAAGAATAATCGTCGTATGTGACCATAAGAGCTCTTGACTCAACTTGCCTTAGTGTCTCTAGGGCTACCGCAACTAAGATTAGAACAGAAGTTCCGCCTACAGTTATATTTGTGTTTAAGAAAATTTGGGCAATTATTGGACCCAAAGCAATTAAACCTAAACTAATACTTCCAAATAAAGTAAGTCTATTAACAATTGTCTTCAGATACTTTTCTGTATCGTTTCCTGATCTAATACCTTCAATAAAGCCTCCTTGTTTTTGTAAGTTTTCGGCTATTTCTTTAGCGTTAAAAGTAATTCCTGTATAAAAATATGTGAACATAACTATAAGCAAAAAGTATGTTATTGGATATATATATGGTGTAAGTCCAGGCTGAGCAAAAGATTCAGAAGTAGGTGTTTGAAACCAAATTACTAAATTATTTCCAAGTTCGCTCATCCATTCCGTTGAAGATGATGCCATAATTTGACCAACGAAGCTAGGAACACTCAAAAACGCTACAGCGAAGATTATAGGTATGACCCCTGCTGTAATCATTTTTACAGGCAGTACAGTAGTTACGCCGCCGTACGCTCTATTTCCTTGGACGCGCTTGGCATAATTTATTGTTATCTCACGCCTTGCTTCATTTAATTTAACTACTGCCCAAGTAGTAAAGAGTACAAATAGTAGTAATATTATAGCTATAACTAAGGACTCAGTTCTATAGTTAATTGTTCTTCCCAGAATTGTTACTGTTTCTTCTCCAGAAAAAACACTGTTCACAATAGACGCAATTGTTGATGGTAGCTGCGATACGATTCCAGCTGTAATAAGTAGACTTATGCCGTTACCTACATTTTGTTCTGTAATGAGCTCTCCAAGCCACATAAGTATCATTGCTCCACCTGTTAGGGCGGCAACCATTAATACCCAGTTTCCTAAATTTGCATTTGCTGTAATATCAATTCCAGATATTTGTTGTGCTTGCTGTCTAATTAAAACTATCGCACCAACAGACTGTATTATCGCAAGTGGAAGAGTTAAAATACGAGTTATTTGGTTTATCTTCTTACGACCGTATTCACCTTCTTTATTGAGAGTCTCTAGTTTAGGTATAGCTTGAGTTAAAAGCTGCATTATAATACTGGCGTTTATATATGGTCCTAGCCCAATAAGCATTATTGAAAAATTAGCTAGTGCACCACCAGATAGTACGTCTAAAAAGCCCAATAGCTGAGTATCTTGAGTGGCTGTAAACAATGTATCTAGTAATTCTTTAAGTGTTGTAGGATCTGCTAGAGGTATAGGAATTTGTGCCAATATACGAAATACGACAATCATGCCAAACACAGCGAATATACGTTTTCGCATATCTTCGTGTCCAAAAGAACGCCATATTATTTTCCAGTTCATTTTTCCCTCATGAATACATTGATTTTAAGTATATCAGTTTGAAGAGTTTCTCAACAAACTTTTAGAAAATTACTTATCTTCGTTTTCAGTTTTTTTTGTAGATTTAGGTCTTTGAGTTTTCTCAAAGCTTCCACCGGCTTTAGTTATTGCCTCAATTGCCCCTTGCGATGCTCCCTGTAATTTAACCTGCACTTTGGATTTTAGTTCACCTCTAACAACTACTCTGGCTTGCTGGTCAGGACGGCTTAATACTCTAGCTTCATAAAGTGTAAAATTATCAACAACACCTTTAAAATCATTTAATTTCGCAGTTGTTACCGTGACAGGTTGCTCTCTAAACTGTTTAAAGCCTCTTAGCTTTGGTATACGTGATATTAACGGGTTTTGACCACCTTCAAATCCAGGTTTTCGTCCACTGCCAGCTCTTGCTCTTTGACCTTTAGTACCTCGACCTGCTGTTTTACCTTGACCTGCGGAAATACCTCTACCAACTCTTTTAGATTTTTTGTCCTTTTTAACATTTAATTCATTATACTTCATTTAGCAGACTCCTTGGGCTTTTTTTCTGATTTTTCTGGCTTTACCTTATCCGCACTTTTTTTATGCCATTTTTCTTTTGGTTCTATGGCTTGTAAGGCGCTAACTGTTGCATATGCAATATTGATTTTATTGTTAGATCCAAAAGATTTTGACAAGATATTGCTAATTCCAGCAACTTCTAACACGACTCTAACGACTCCTCCAGCAATCAAACCAGTACCTGGTGCAGCAGGTTTTAGCATAATTCTTGCTCCGGAAACTTTTCCAATTTGTTCATGCGGAATTGTTCCGTTATTTACCGCTATCTCAACGACATTCTTTTTAGCAATATCTGTAGCTTTTGAAATAGCTGCAGTTACATCTGCACCTTTTGCTACCCCTACACCAACCTTTGACTTACCGTCACCTAAAACAACCAGCGCTCTGAATCTAAATCTTCTACCACCCTTTACAACTCTAGCTACACGATCTATAGAGACAACTCTTTCATCATATTGCTTCTCTTCTTTTGGTATTCTTGAATCTCTTGCCATAATTAAAACTCCAGACCATTCTTTCTTGCTGCTTCAGCAAAAGCTTTGATTCTACCATGATACTGTCTAGAACCACGATCTAACACCACTTTATTTATTTTTTTGCTTGAAGCTTCTTTAGCTATTTTCTCACCAATTTTTTCTGCCTTTTCAGTCATAGTACCACTTACTTTACTACCAATGGTTGTTGCTGATGCAACTGTAGAGTGAGTTTCGTCATTTATTATTTGCGCAGATACATTAGTTGCACTTATTTTAACGCATAGTCTTGGTCTGTCATTTGTACCCTTTGTTTTAGAGCGCGTTCTACGCTGTCTTGCATCTGTATTTACTATTTTTTTCAGTCTATCATTCATATACTACTCCTTACCTGACTTTCCACTCTTTCGAAGAATTCTTTCATCAGCATACTTAATACCTTTACCTTTGTATGGTTCTGGTTTTTTGAATGATCTAATATCCGCAGCCACCTGTCCAACAAGCTGTTTGTCTATACCAGATATTTCAATTGAATTTTTCTCTACTTTTGCTTGCACCCCTTGTGGTATCTCATAATTTATTTCGTGAGAAAAACCTAAGCTCATCTTTAAAGTAGTGCCACTTAAAGATACTCTAAAACCTACACCATTTACCTCTAGTTTTTTCGTAAACCCATCAGTAACACCAATGACCATGTTATTTACTAATGTTCTAAAAAGTCCGTGCTTAGAACGGTGCTCTTTTTCATCAGAATCTCTAGTTACCGTTGCTATGTTGTTATCAACTTTAATTTTAATTCCAGGCATAGTGAACTGTTTTAATGTTCCCTTTGGACCTTTTACCTCTACGAAATCATCATCGACAGTGATTGTCACGCCACTTGGTATCAAGATTGGCTGTTTTCCTATACGACTCATTATTTATCCTTATATTCCTTTAATAAACCTTACAAATTACTTCACCACCAAGTTTTTTTGACTTAGCTTGCGTGCCGGTCATAATACCTTTTGAAGTAGATACTATTACCATTCCGCGCCCTTGTTTTACAGTCGGTATGTCTTTAACCTTTGAGTATACTCTTCTACCTGGCTTACTCACTCTAGATATTTCAGTTATTGGAGAGTTAGAGTTTTCTTCGATTACTTTAAGTACCAATGACTTTTCAATACCAGAGCCTTCGACTTTAGAGCTAACAATATATTTGTTCTCAGCTAATATCTCTGCTACAGATTGCTTTATTTTGCTGTGAGGCATAGCAACCTGTTCTTGTCTAACGGCTAGTGCATTTCTAATTCGTGTAAGCATGTCTGCTATTGGATCTGTTGAAACCATATCTACTCCTTACCAACTACTCTTTGTTATACCAGGTATTTCGCCCTTTACGGCATGTTCTCTAAATGAAATTCTCGATAACCCAAACCTTCTCATGTAAGCTCTAGGTCTTCCTGTCTCACTACAACGGTTAGTTTTCCTAGTTGGGCTACTATTTCTTGGAAGTAAGTGTAGACTTTCGTAATCCCCGGCAGCCTTAAGCTCAGCTCTTTTATCGGCATATTTATCTATCATTTTTTTACGCTTTGCATCTCTAGCAACTATTGATTTCTTAGCCATATCTATCTCCCTTCTTTCATAAACGGCATGCCAAATTTTTCTAGCAGTGCTTTTGCATGCTCTTTTTCTTTGGCTTCAATAACAAAATTAACTTGTAACCCGTGAGGAGTTGTTGTCTCTTCAAATGATAGCTCTGGGAACACACTTTGATCTGTAAATCCTATGCTAAAGTTTCCTTGTCCGTCGAATGATTTATTTGATACACCGTGAAAGTCACGAAGCCTTGGTAGAACAATGTTTATTACTCTATCCATAAATTCATACATTTGTTCGTCTCTAAGAGTCGTCATTGTTCCGATTTTGTTACCTTCTCGTAATTTGAATGTTGCAATCGATAACTTAGCGGTTCTTTCAATAGGTTTTTGTCCAGTTATTTTAGCTAGTGTATTGTTAGCTACTTCCATTAACTTCTTATCGTCTTTTGCTCTACCTAGTCCAACATTTACTACAATTTTAGTTAATTTAGGTGCTTCATTAACGTTTTTTAAACCAAGTTCTTTAGTTAATTCTGTTATGTATTTTTCCTTATACATAGTCTTTAACCTAGCTGTATAGGAAGGTTTACTAGCTTTAGATTTAGTTTCTTTTACAGCCATTATTTTACTTCCTTTCCGTTAAGTTTATAAACTCTTACTTTATTGCCTGATTTATCAAATTTATAACCAATTCTGCTAGGTTTTTTTGAGCTTGGTTCAATTATTGCCACATTGCTTACTGGCAGTGGTTTAGTTTTTTCAACAACTCCACCTTGAGGATTTTGTTCAGTCTTTTTTAAGTGTCTTTTCACAACATTAATGTTTTCTACTGTGACCATATTGGTCTTGGGGTGGGTAGAAACAATATTTCCTGTTCTGCCCTTTTCTTTTCCAGTTAAAACGACGACTTTATCGCCTTTTTTTAGTCTTATTTTGTATACATCATTACCCATTATAGAACCTCCGGTGCAAGACTAACTATCTTAGAGTAGCCTAAATCTCTTAATTCACGTGGCACAGGTCCAAAAATTCTAGTTCCTCTAGGAAGCTTATCGTCACCAATAATAACCGCTGCGTTATCATCAAACTTTATTGTTGAGCCATCTTTTCGTCTTACAACATTTTTTGATCTTACAACTACGGCTTTAACTACAGATTTTTTCTTAACAGTTCCATTAGGTGCTGCAAATTTAACACTCGCAGTAATTATATCTCCAACTTTTGCGTAGCGCTTTTTGGACCCACCAAGAACTTTAATGCATAAGATTTCTTTTGCACCGCTGTTGTCGCATACTGCTAGTCTAGATTCCGCTTGGACCATTACTCTTCTCCCTCTTCAGTTTTGGTAGCCGTTATAGCCTCAACGGTATCTTCTTTTGATATGGCAGCTTTTGATACTATTCTTTCAAGTTTCAGTCTTTTACGTGCTGAAATTGGTCTGACTTCTTTAGCTTCTACAAGATCTCCGACTTTTGCTTCGTTTTTTTCATCATGAGCAATGTACTTTGTAGTACGGCTATACTGCTTTTTATATAGTGGGTGTGTTTTACGCTCAGTTACAGATAGAACTATAGTCTTGTCTGCCTTGTCTGAAACTACTGTGCCAATTATTGTTCTTTTAGCCATAATTTAAGCCTTTTCCTTTGCTAAATATTCTCCGAGAACTGTTAGCATCCTAGCTAATTCTCTTCTTTTAATTCGTACTATTCTAGTATTTTGAACTTCCCCCATATGAATACGTCGCTTCATTACAGAGATTTCATCACGAAGCTCTGAAGTTTTTTTGACTAATTCTTCAGGCTTCATCTTTCTGATATCTTCCATTTTTAACATGCTAGTAACCTTTTAAGCTTCCTCTCTAACTAGAAATCTAGTTTTAACAGGTAGTTTATGGGCTGCTAATCTCATTGCTTCGCGCGCCTGCTCTTCAGTAACTCCACCCATTTCAAACATGATTGTTCCTGCTTTGACTTTAGCTGCAAAATATTCTGGGTTACCTTTACCGCCACCCATTTTTACATCTTGTGGCTTTTTGGTAACAGGTGTGTGTGGAAATATTCTTATCCAAATTTGTCCACCTCTTTTTGTGTACCTAGTCATTGCTTGACGAGCTGCTTCTATTTGACGGCTAGTAATTCTCTCATTAGACATTGACTGTAATGCAAATGTGCCATGTGCAATAACATTATTGCTTGTAGCTACTCCTTTATTCCTGCCTTTTCGGACTTTACGGAACTTTGTTTTATTTGGGACTAACATCTAGATAGCCTCCCCTTTGTGAATCCATACCTTAACACCGATAACACCAGCTGGTGTTTTAGCGCCAACATG
This sequence comes from bacterium, assembly GCA_030430915.1. Classification (GTDB taxonomy): domain Bacteria; phylum Patescibacteriota; class Saccharimonadia; order Saccharimonadales; family SZUA-47; genus JAUIKH01. Next base: position 23,262 of record JAUIKH010000003.1, read on the forward strand.
AGCAAAATCTATATCAGCTCTTATTGTATGTAGCGGCACAGTTCCTTCAACAAGCTTTTCACGACGGGACATTTCAGCTCCATTTAAACGACCTGCTACTTCTATTCTTATTCCTTTAGCGCCAGATCTCATAGTGGCTGCACTTGTCATTTTAACTGCCCTTCTAAAAGCGATTCTTCGTTCAAGTTGGTTTGCAATATTTTCAGCAACTAATTTTGCATATAGTTCAGGTTTCTTAATTTCTTCTATATTAACTCTGACTTCATGACCATAGATTTTCTGAATCTTTTCCTTCAGTTCATTTACACCAGCACCGCCTCGACCAATAACAACACCTGCTTTCGCTGTTTGAATAGTTACTGTTACTAGGTTCGGAGATCTTTCAATTTCCACCTGGTTTATAGCAGCTCTAGAGCCTAACTTTTCATTAATATATCGTCTGACTTCCAAATCTTGAGTTAAGTATTTAGCGTAGTCATTCTTTTCTGCAAACCATTTACTACGCCACTTTTTATTGACCTGGAGCCGCATGCTTATAGGATTTACTTTTTGACCCATTATTTGCTCTCCTTTTTAGTGACTTTAGTTGAAGCTTTAGCAGGTTTAGCTTTTTTAGGTTTAACTTCACCGCTAACAATTACTCTAATGTGACTTGTCTTTCGCTGAAATGGTAGTGCTCTACCATGTGCTGCAGGTCGGTATCTTTTGATTCTTGGTCCAGCAGTAACTGCTATTTCTGAAATAACTAAACTGTCTTCTTTAAGCTTATTATTATGGATTGCATTTGCTTTTGCACTAGAAATTACTTTATAGACAGCTTTTGATGATCGTCTTGGAGTGTGTTGTAGAATAACTAATGCATCTTCAACTGTTCTGCCACGAACCAAAGAAGCAACAACAGAAACTTTTCTCGGACTCTGACTGATACCTTTTGCTATTGCTTTTACTTGGGTACTCATACTATTTAGCCAACTTTCCACCGTGTCGACGGAATTTTCTTGTTGGTGCAAATTCGCCCAATTTATGACCAACCATATTTTCTGTAATAAATACCGGAACATGTACTTTGCCGTTATGTACTGCTATTGTGCGACCCACAAATTCCGGTGGTATAGTGGATGATCTAGCCCAGGTTTTTACAACTGAACGGTCGTCACTACCTAAAGCAGATACTTTTTTAGCAAGTTTAGGGTCTATAAATGGTCCTTTTTTCAATGATCTACTCATATTATTTCCTCTTTGCCTCGTGGCGTGTTCTTACAATAAACTTATTTGACTTGCTTTTACGGCTTCTGGTTTTATAACCAAGTGTTTTTTGTCCCCAAGGTGTTCTAGGGGCTGCACCATGGTTTACACCACCACCAATACCATGTCTTCCACCATCACCACCACCATGCGGATGATCGGCAGCATTCATAACAACACCTCTAACTGTTGGTCTTATGCCCATCTTTCTTTTTCTACCAGCTTTACCGTATTTAACGTTTTGATGTTGAATGTTTCCTGCGTTCCCAATCATAGCCATTGAATCAGAAAGTATCATTCTAACTTCACCACTAGGAAGTTTAACTTGGCAATATTTTTCGTCTTTAGCGACTAATTGAGCTCTGTTTCCAGCACTTCTAACTAGTTGTGCACCACGACCAGGAGTAAGTTCTATCGCAAATATAGTACTTCCGTTTGGAATTCTATTGAGTGGCAAACGATTTCCTACTTTAATTGGCGCTTCTTTGCCCGACTCTACCTTAGCTCCAACTTTAAGTTTTTCTGGAGCAATTATGTAATGGTATACATTGTTATCATCTTTAATACGGGCTATATTGGCAGTTCTACCTGGATCGTATTCAATTTGTTCGACTACTGCTTTAGTTCCTTCAGCAAGATTAAAGTTTATTTGACGTATATGCCGTTTAACTCCACCACCTTTATGCCTAGTCGTTATGCGACCTTTATTATTTCTACCTGCTGTTATTTTTTTAGGTTTAAGCAGTGATTTAACAGGTTTTTTAGCTGTTATTTCTGAAAAATCACGTGTTGTCATGCCTCTTCGGCCAGGAGTAGTTGGTTTTAGGTTTTTAACTGCCATATTCTACTTCTCGCCTTTCTTAGAGTCTTTTTTAGCTTTCTTGTCAGCTACTTTCTCTAGCTTCTTATTAGTCTTTTCAGCCTTCTCTTCTGCTTCTTGAACAGCAGCAAAAATTGGAATACTTTGGCCTTCTTTTAAGGTCACGTAGGCCTTCTTCATGTCTGAGCGTGTGCCATTTTCATATTTGCGGTTTCGGTAAGCTCGTTTTTTCTTGCCTTTTTGATTAACAACGTTCACTTTGATCACATCTACTTTATAAGAATCTTCAACTGCTTTAGCAATTTCTTGCTTATTTAGCTTTGATTCCACAATAAAAACAAACACACCACTTTCACTTATTGCATAAGTTTTTTCGCTCATTCTAGGACGCAGTACGGTTGACATTATTTAGCCTCCTTAGAAGTTGCTTTTGGTGATAGCCAGTCATTGATAATTTCTAATGATTTTTGACTAATAACTATTGAATCCGCGTTAAGGATGTCATATACATTTAGGTTCATTGCGTATACAACCTTAACTTTTTTCAAGTTCCTAGTTGCTCTGTCTGATAAATCATCTTTTTGACTAATAACTAATAGTACGTTGTTTTTTGCGTTAATCTTTTCTAAGAATTTAGAAGTTTCAGATGTTTTACCTTTTTTACATTCAAAAGTTTCAATTACAATTACATTGTCTTTGTTTACGCTTAAAGCTTGTTTAATAGCCTGTCGTTTAGCTTTCGTAGGAAGTTTTTTAGTATAATTTTCATTGCCTAGTGGGCCGAAAGTGATACCACCACCTCGCCATATAGGAACTCTTATTGAACCGAATCTTGCTCTACCTGTTCCTTTTTGCTTCCAAGGCTTTTTGCCTCCACCCCTTACTTCACCTCGTTTAAGAGTTTTTGAAAGATTTTCTCTTCCATTTGCCATATAAGAAACATAAGCCTGCTTTAATAAGTCGTGATTGCTAACATCAACATCAAATATAGACTTGTTTAGTTTTGCAGCAGTTGTAGCCTTATTTCCAGATTTAGTAAAAGTAGGTGTAGACATTAGTTGACTCCTTTCACTAAAACTATACTGTTTTTGGGTCCAGGCACTGCACCCGTTACTGCAATTATTCCTTTTTCAGAATCTACTATTGATACTTTTAGGTTTTTTACAGTAACTTTTTCAGCCCCCATTCTTCCGGGCATTTTTTTGCCTTTAAAAATTTTTTGAGGATACATAGATCCTATTGAGCCAACTTTTCTGACGTTTCCATTTCCACCATGAGTCACTCTTTGACGGCTAAAATTGTGGCGCTTAATGGTTCCTGCAAAGCCTTTACCTTTGCTAGTACCTGTAACGTTAACCACATCTCCAATTGAAAAAACCTCTGCCGTAAGCTTGCTGCCTACTTTGAGGTCTTCTGGTAATTCTAGATTTTCTGTTCTAAATTCTTTAACTATTTTAGGTGTAATTTTTGATTTTTTAAAATGATTTTCTTGCGCTTTATTAATCCGCTTTACATTTTCAAAACCGAGTGCAACAGAATTATATCCGTCGTTATCCTTAGTTTTTATTTGTGTTACGACACATGGACTAGCGGAAAGCAGTGTGACAGCAGAAACTACACCATCGTCTTGGATAGTACTTGTCATGCCAATCTTTCTTGTTATTAGAGCTTTCATAGTTTGCTATGGAGTAATTACTCCTAAGCCTTTCTTATATTTAAATTTTTATTACCGCACGGATTTATTATGTTTGACATAAAAATGCTTGGTATAAGGTAGTTTCCTTTTTAGGACTAGCCTTAATACCAAGAAATAAAGCGATATTCATTACAGATTAACACAAAATATTAACAGATGTCAATATGTTGCAAATTCTACATTAAATTTGGACTATTAAGCCCATTGGCAACCAAAAACCTACAAAAGTCGCAAGTAGCAACAAGGCATATTCTATTTTTCTATCAATTTGAAAGTGATCATGAGAAGCAAAGAATAGCCCAATTAGTAATCCAACCGGAATCGGTACTGACCAATCAGGTAAACTTTCGATTCTCAACCACTGTGACCCTACAATAAGATATAGAACAAGTTTTAGAAAATATGCTTGATCTGTTTCATTATTTTTTTGTTTTCTTTTGCTCATTATTGCTAATAATAGCATAATTTCTTATGCTTGTCGGATTATTATTTATACTTTAAGATGAGTATTATGAGTAAAATGGACGTTCCTTTTGATTTTCCTAGACCTGAACCAGAAGAAGCCAACCTAAGTCCTGAAAATTTAGATATTTCTGCACTAGAAGGAGGTGAAATCTTTAGAGGATTTGAAACCCCACAAGCAGTTGACAAATTTATTAGTAAGGTAGGTCAACAAATAATTTCACTAAGTAACACTGGCGGTATTGGTAACTTCTCTTTAGTTGAAAACGCTTCAGTTGGTGGAAGACAGAAAGCAAAAAACAGTATAAGATCAGTTTCTTCTCTTTTAGAACAAAAGCATTTATCTGTTTATGACATAGACAATTTAATAGTAAAAATTGGTAATATCACAAAACACAGCGATAGATACAGATGGTCAGATTACGATAATAAGGTGGTAGATACACAGCTGTATATCGGAGCAAGTCTTTTAAGTAGTTTAAGTGATAGAGAAGATAGGATAATTGGATATGGTGGAACTAGGTTAACAATAGGTTTTGACAGATACTCACGCGACAGAAAAAACACTAGAACAAACTGGAATCCGTATAGTTTATTGACAGCAGATCATAAGCTGAATGTTTTCCCCGGAAAAGTTGATTGGTAGCAACAAATGTTTATTGTTACATTTTAATTTCAGCGTCGCACCCAGCAGGCAAACTAAGATTCATTAATGAATCTATCGTCTTTGGTGTAGGCTCAAATACATCAATTAAACGCTTGTGAACACGCATCTCAAATTGTTCTCTACCTTTTTTGTATACATGAGGGCTTTTAACAACAGTGAAAGTAGTTTTTCTGGTAGGTAGTGGAATGGGCCCTGCAATACTTGCACCGGTTCGTATTGCCGTATCGACTATTTGTTTCGCAGATTGATCAATAATTTTATGATCATAAGATTTTAGTCTGATTCTTATTCTTTGCTTGCCAGGCTTAATTGTAGCTTTTTCATCTGCTTTTTTAGTAGGGCTAGGTTTTTTCACTGTTTCTTTAGTGGTTTTAGCAGATTTTTTAACTGCTTCTTTCTTGGCTTCCGCCATAATGATTTACTCCTTTGGTATGTAACATTAATCTGATGATATATAGATCATTCAAAATAACTTTTAGTCATACGCTATTATTTTGATAAATAAACTATAACACTTTATTAAGTATAAAAAAAGTCCGAAATTTTCCGGACTTTTTTATTATTATGCTGTTTTTTAATTACTTGGTAATTTTAGTAACTACTCCAGCACCTACAGTCCGTCCGCCTTCACGGATGGCGAATCGTAAACCTTGATCCATAGCAATTGGAGCAAGAAGTTTTACCTTAAACGTGACTGTGTCACCAGGCATAACCATTTCTTTATCAGCAGGAAGCTCAACCTCACCAGTTACGTCAGTTGTTCTGAAGTAAAACTGTGGTTTGTAGCCCTTAAAGAATGGTGTGTGTCTACCGCCTTCTTCTTTTGTAAGTACATAAACTTCTGCATCAAACTCTGTATGAGGTGTTATTGTTCCTGGCTTTGCTAGAACTTGTCCACGTTCTATATCATCACGTTCAATTCCACGAAGCAAAATACCAGCGTTATCTCCAGATTGACCTTGATCTAAAGATTTTTTGAAGGCTTCAATACCTGTAACTACTGATTTTTTAGTGTCTCTGATTCCGACAATTTCTACTTCATCATTAACTTTGATGATTCCAGTTTCAATACGTCCAGTTGCTACTGTTCCACGTCCTTTGATTGAGAATACATCTTCTATAGGCATTAGGAAATCTTTATCAAGCTCTCTTTTCGGCTCTGGAATGTAATCATCCATAGCTTTAATAAGTTCCATAATACTTTCTTGATACTTATCATCACCTTCAAGAGCTTTTAGTGCTGAACCTTTGATTATTGGTGCGTTATCACCATCAAATTCGTACTTAGATAATAGTTCTCTTACGTCCATTTCAACAAGCTCAACTAGTTCTTCGTCTGCCATATCCATTTTATTTAGGAATACAACAATTTTTGGAACGCCTACTTGTTTTGCTAGCAATACGTGTTCTCTAGTCTGTGGCATAGGGCCATCAGCAGCTGAGACCACCAAAATAGCTCCGTCCACTTGAGCCGCGCCTGTGATCATGTTTTTAACATAGTCTGCGTGACCAGGCATATCTACGTGAGCGTAGTGTCTGCTGTCTGATTCATATTCTTGGTGAGAAGTTGCAATAGTTATACCGCGAGCTTTCTCTTCTGGTGCTTTATCAATTGCATCAAATGCAACTGCTTTATTTACGTCGCTTGGAAGCTTTTTAGCCAAAGTAGCTGTAATAGCTGCTGTTAATGTTGTTTTACCGTGGTCGACGTGACCCATTGTACCAACATTTACGTGTGGCTTGCTTCTATCAAAATCTGCCATTTTATCTCCTAATGGTTAATTTTAAATTAATAATTATGTTCGCGATCCATATTGCTAGTTATCAAAAATATTTGATTACACTAGAGCAAAGCCCTCACGCGAGTTACTCTGTTATTATAACAGTTAACTCAAATATTTATCAAGCCAAAAAGTAATATTATTTACCTATTTAAAGGGCAATATGAAATTGTTATTTCGTTGCCTAAAATTTTCCTTGATAACCAATTTTTTCTTTCTTTTGTAACTTCTATTGGTCCATCGCAATTTTTTGGGCACTCAGTATCTAAAGTCTTATTAGGTATTGTTAAGTTTATACTTAAAGGACTTGCTGTTGTGTCTATAGTTTTATTATTTTTTTCTGCTACAGGACAATGATTAATTTTATCTTGTTCCATGACTAATCCTTACTTTGAATTTTGAGCAATTATTGCTTCCGCTACGTTATTTGGCACATCTGCATAGTGATCTAATTCCATAGATGAGCTAGCCCTACCCTGCGTCATTGACCTTAAGTTTGTGGTGTAACCAAACATTTCTCCCAATGGTACAAAAGCAGTTATTTCTTTGACATTGGCAGGAAGATCTTCCATGGTTTCAACACGTCCACGTTTAGCATTAAGATCGCCGATTACGTCTCCCATAAATTCTTCTGGAGTTACTGCTACGACTTTCATGACAGGTTCCAAAATAACAGGAGAAGCTTGTTTTACTCCAGATTGTAGAGCCATTGAACCTGCAACTTTAAAGGCCATTTCTGAAGAGTCAACATCATGGTATGAGCCATCATAAAGTTCTGCTTTAATATCTACCACCGGATACCCAGCCAAAACACCATTGCTCATAGCTTCGACTATTCCCTGCTGAACAGGCTTTATATATTCTTGAGGTACGGCACCACCTTTTATTGAATTTATAAACTCAAATCCTTTACCAGCTTCATTTTGAGATAGTCTTAACCAAACATCACCATACTGACCACGTCCACCAGACTGTTTAATGAATTTACCTTGTACTTCAACACCGTCTTTTCTGATTGTTTCACGATATGCTACCTGGGGTGCACCGATATTGGCCTCGACCTTAAATTCTCGTTTCATTCTATCAACTAAAATTTCTAGATGAAGCTCACCCATTCCACTAATAACTGTCTGGCCTGTTTCATCATCAACTTTTACTCTGAATGTTGGATCTTCTTCGGCTAATCTTTGTAATGCTATGCTCATTTTTTCTTGATCAGATTTAGTCTTTGGCTCAATAGCAATGCTTACAGGAGGTTCAGGAAAGTCAATAGACTCTAAAACAATTGTGTTGTTTGGATCACACAAAGTATTTCCTGTTGTAGTCTTTTTCAAACCCACAATAGCAGCAATATCACCAGCTTCGACTTCTTGCACTTCTTCACGTTTATCTGCTTGCATTCTAACAATACGCCCAATACGCTCTTTTTCACCATTAGAACTATTTACTACATAAGACCCAGCTTTTAGTACGCCTGAATAAACTCTGAAATATGCCAGTTTTCCAACAAATGGATCAGATGTGATCTTGAAAGCTAGACCGGATAGTGGCTCATCAACTGATGGTTTTCTCTCGATTTTGTCTCCAGATTTAGGGTGTTCACCCCATGTTGAGCCTCGATCTACGGGACTTGGCATTAACTCATTGATTAGGTCTAATACTTTTTCAACAATCACTCCACGACCATCGCCACCGGTAACAGCAAAAAACTTACCGCTTAAGACTGCAGAACGAATAGCTTGCTTTATATCATCTTCACTAAGACCTTCTTCGCCTTCTTCAAGATATTTTTCTAAATACTTTTCATCTTCTGCAACAGCATTTTCAATCAAAAGACTGCGATAACGTGCAGCTTTTTCTTTCATGTCTTCAGGTATTTCTCCTTCAACAAGCTCTTTATCAGCAAAATCTTTATAGGTGTAAGCTTTCATATTTACTAGATCAATAACACCATTAATACTTTGCTCAAAACCAATTGGTAGGTGAATTGGGAAAGCTGCTTTTGTAAGTCTATTGTGAATACTATCTAGTGACGCGTAGAAATCACCACCTGTTTGGTTAATTTTATTTATAAAGCAAATTCTAGGTACTTCATATTTATTCGCTTGACGCCAAACGGTTTCAGACTGTGATTCAACACCCATTTTACCGTCGAATACAACAACGGCACCATCAAGTACACGCAATGACCTTTCGACTTCAACAGTGAAATCAATGTGACCAGGTGTATCAATAATGTTTATCTGATGTTCTTTCCAATAACAAGTTACAGCAGCTGATACGATAGTAATACCTCGTTCACGCTCTTGAGCCATCCAGTCTGTAGTTGTCTCTCCTTCATGAACTGCGCCGATTTTGTGGCTTAATCCCGTTCTATATAGAATTCCTTCAGTAGTAGTGGTTTTACCAGCATCTATATGAGCTATAATCCCAATGTTTCTAATTTTTCCTAGTGGTGTTTTCTTTCCTGCCATATTATCTTTCTGAATTAATTAATATTTCGTTAGCTATATCTATTATATTATCTCTATCAATATTTTTTGCTGGCTCTCCTAATGCATACTTAGAAAATCTATTTTCATAATGACGCATTAGTAACCCGGACGGTAAATAAACTAGTCTTAAAGCCATATGACCAAGCGCTGCGATAGGTGAAGCTGGTCCATAATAGAGTGTTTCTTGGATGCCATCGTGTCTATTAAAATTTTGTGCAAATCTCGAAGCAAGTCTTTCTGCCTTTTTATCAAATTCATCAACCATGAAAATATGTCTATCTCGCAAAGTGAGCAAAGGCTCGGTTAGACTCTGCCATCTTATGCGTATCTTCTTTTTTCTTGAAGGCTGTACCTGTCTCATTGTAAGCATCAGCCAGTTCTTGAGCTATTCTCTCACTCATTGGCATACCTTTTTTAGACCTTGCGGCAGCTACAAACCACATCATTGTAAGATGTTTTTGTCTTTGACCTTTAACTTCAAAAGGTATTTGATAGTTAGCTCCACCTACTCTTCGAGACCTAGTTTCCATATAAGGAGTAACATTCTTGATAGCTTTATCAAAAACTTCTAAAGGATTATCACTTTTTACTTTTTTTGCTGCACTTTCCATGGCATCGTAAACGATTCGTTCTGCTAATTGTTTTTTACCGTTTAGCATTACTCTATTAATTAGTCTTTGGACCATTTCTGAGTTGTATTTTCTATCAGGTAATTTTGGTCGAACTAAAGCTTTTGTAGTTTTCCTAGGCATTTTTATTTACCGTCCTTCTTAGTGCCATATTTTGAACGGCCTCTTTTACGTCCTTCTACACCTTGAAGGTCCAATGAACCTCTAACAACATGGTAACGAACACCCGGTAGATCTTTAACTCTTCCGCCTCTAATTAGCACTACAGCATGCTCTTGTAAATTATGGCCTTCGCCACCAATATAAGCCCATACTTCGTAGCCGTTATTTAAACGAACACGAGCTACTTTACGTAGTGCTGAGTTAGGTTTTTTAGGAGTTTTAGTTGTAACTTTTATGCATACACCTCTTTTTAACGGAGAAGCTTTGTCATAGTTTGTTGTGTTTAGATTGTTCACCACCTTATGCAGGGCTGGTGACTTACTTTTTGGTTTAGCTGATTTTCTTGGCTTTCTAACCAATTGATTAATTGTTGGCATAAATTCCTTTCTTAGTTTTGCAGTTTTCTGCTTCATGGGTCCAGTGCCTTATGCCTAGTACTAGATTATTCCACGGCTCGAACTGCATTTAAATTAATACTTTATTTTAACAGATTTATTCTGCTGTGACAACTTCCTGATCCTCTACAACAACGTCATCTTCGAATTCATTGTTTTCAAATTCTTCTACTTCATCTTCATCACTATCATCTTTTACTCCAGTTCCGACAGGGATTTTTCGACCAAGTATGACATTCTCTTTCAACCCAAACAGATTATCTACTTTACCGCTAGTAGCTGCTCCAATTAGGACTCTTGTAGTATCTTGGAAGCTGGCCGCGCTTAGGAAAGAATCAGTTGAAAGACTAGCTTTTGTAATACCTAGTAGTAGCTGATTGTATCTAATTAGCTGTTTTCCCTTATCAGATAATTTTTGGTTGATTTCTAGTACTGACTGCTTACTAACAATGTCACCTGTGACTAATTCACTATCCCCAGGCTCATCAACTTGAACTCGGCTAAACATTTGACGGACTATTATTTCCAAGTGTTTATCAGCAATATTTTGTCCTTGAGCTGCAAAAATGCTTAGAACTTCATTCATTATGTATCTTTGTGTGTCTTCAGGTCCTGAATACTTCATTAATTCTTGAAGATTTAGTGAACCGTTGGTCAGTCTATCTCCAGCAACAACACTATCGCCATCCTTTACTGTTAGCTGCTTATATCCAGGGATTTCGTATCTTTCAGATCCTTGTTTTCCTGGTGTTATAACCAGTTTATTTCCTTCAGCAATATCAACCACACCATTTATAGGTGATGTAACTACGTCTGATCCATCATCTTTACTTGCTAACACTTCGCCAGTTTGAACGGTGCTTCCAGATGCAACACGAACAATTTGATCTTTAAGATTAATTTCCTTAACTTTTTTCTCCTTAGGAGCTATTTGTACAATGTACTTATCACCTTCTTCCCAAGTACTAACCACACCATCAACTTCTGAAAGAAAAGCCTGACCTTTAGGAGTTCTAGCTTCGAATAACTCTTCAACACGTGGAAGACCTGTGGTGATATCTTCACCAGCTACACCACCAGAGTGGAAAGTCTTAAGTGTTAACTGAGTTCCAGGTTCTCCGATACTTTGAGCCGCTATAACACCAACTGGGTGATACAGGCTGACTAATTGACCTGTCGCTGGGTCATCACCATAACTTTTTTGAGGAATGCCTTTGACAGAAGGAACGGATAATACACTCATTATTTTCACACCATCAATTTTCTCATCTTTATCGATTGCTTCTGCTATATCTTTTGTGATTAGTTCACCTTTTTTAACATGACCAGGTACATCTACAGCTGAATATCTACCTTCTAATCTTGAACCGTAGGATACTCCAATATATTCTGCACCTTTTCTGTAATGTGCAAATCCTGGGTCATCAATATCCTCATCAGTAGTGAACACATCTTGTGATACATCTACTAATCTTCTTGTTAGATAACCTGAATCAGCTGTTTTCAAAGCAGTGTCAATCATACCCTTACGAGCACCACGTGTAGCTGTAAAGTATTCTAGAGGTGTAAATCCGTACTTATAGTTACTGGTAATTGGTAGCTCGATTGCTTTACCGGTAGCATCTGTTACAACACCCATCATTCCGACTGCTGTCATAACCTGTCCAATGTTACCCCTAGCACCTGAGTTAACAGCTGTAGACATTGAACTATCTTCTTTAATGAACTGTGCAGCAATTGTATTTTGGACTTCATTTGTTGCTTTCATCCAGTTGTCAACTGTCAGTTTGTACCTTTCACTATCAGTGATGAATCCTTGATCATACTGATCACTGATTTCTGCTGCTTTCTTTTCACCCTCATCAATTATTTTTTGCACGCCATTAACTTCACTGAAGTCATCCATTCCCATTGATAGACCAGACCTAGTAGCAAATTCAAATCCGACTCGTTTTAAATTGTCAGCTATAACAGCAGCGTGTTCTTGACCATACTTATCATGAACCTGTGCTAAAACATTTTGTAGCTTTTTCTTAGTCATTTCAGAATCTTGAAATTCAAAATCATCAGGAAATATTTCGTTAAATATTAGTCTACCTAAAGTTGTCTCTCTTACTTCACCTCTGAAAGGAACTCTGACCTTTGTTTGAGCGTTAATTTTACCTAGATCTCTAGCCATTATTGCTTCTGCAATTGAGCCGAATTCTACATCATCCTTCTTTGATGCGCCTGGCTTATCATATGTTAGATAATATGCACCTAAAACAATATCTTGTTCTATGTGTAATATTGGCGAACCATCTGCAGGTTTTAGCAAGTTCTTATTACTTGCCATTATATCTCTAGCCTCTGCTTGAGCTTCATCAGATAAAGGCAAGTGAACAGCCATTTGGTCACCATCAAAGTCAGCGTTAAAACCTTTACACACTAGTGGATGAAGCTGAATAGCTTTACCTTCGATTAGTTTTGGCTGAAATGCTTGGATAGACAATCTATGAAGACTTGGAGCTCTGTTTAGTAAAACGTATTTTCCTTTAATCACATGATCCAAAGCATCCCAAACAGGTGTTTCACCCAATTCAATCATTCTAGTTGCACTACGAATGTTATGTGCGTAATCTTGCTCAATTAAATGACCTATAACAAATGGTTTGAACAGTTCTAGTGCCATCATTTTTGGTAATCCACATTGGTCAATACTCAATTCAGGACCTGCAACAATTACTGAACGACCGGAATAATCTACACGCTTACCAAGAAGATTCTGTCTAAATCGACCTTGCTTTCCCTTAAGCATATCGCTTAGTGACTTAAGTCTTCTTCTCTGACCTGTAGAAGCAATAGCTCTACCAGATCTGGTTGAATTATTGTCAATTAACGCATCAACAGCTTCTTGAAGCATTCTCTGCTCGTTTCTTCGAATTACTTCAGGTGCGTTTAAATCTATTAGTTTTTTAAGACGGTTGTTACGATTTATAACTCTTCGATATAAATCATTTAAATCACTTGTTGCAAATCTACCACCAGTTAATTGGACCATAGGCCTTAGGTCTGGTGGGATAACAGGAAGTACAGATACACACATACTTGTAGGTTTTATGCCTGCTCTATCCATACTTTCAAGCAGTCTTAATCGTTTCATTAATTTCTTACGACGCTGACCTTTTGCTTCTTCAACTTCTTCTTGAAGAGTAGTTATTAGTTCAGTCATATCTACCTGTCTTAGAAGAGCCTGTAGGGCTGTACCGCCCATTCCTACTTCAATAAGTTCTGAAACTGGATCAGGTAAGTTTCTATACTCTGATTCGGAAATTAGCGCTTGTTTCTCTAGGCTAGTCAATTGATCTTTTAGTTCAGCAAAATCAGCTTCAATTTCTTCGATTTCTTTGGTCTGCATCTTAGCCAGCTCTTTAAGGTTGGCTCCTTCAAGTTGTGATTCACCTTCATATCTTGACTTAACAGCCTCTTTAGCTGCTGCGAATTCAGCTTCTTTATCAGCTAGCAGCTTGTCACGGCCTTCTGTATCAACGCTGATAATTACATAACTTGCAAAATACGCTACTTTTTCTAGATTTTTAACTGTCATACCAAGAAGAAGACCAATCGCACTTGGCGTACCTCTTAGAAACCATATGTGAGCTACAGGGGCAGCCAGCTGTATGTGACCCATGCGTTCTCGACGTACAATGCTTTTAGTAACGACTTCGCCTTTTTTATCTACAGCTGCTTCACGACTTCTAACCCCTTTAAACTTAGCATCATGAGGGTTGATATCTTTAACCGGGCCAAAAATTCGCTCACAAAACAGTCCATCTCTTTCAGGTTTTTGAGTACGATAATTTATTGTTTCTGGCTTTGTAACTTCTCCATGGCTCCAATCAAGAATATCATCTGCGCTTGCAACTGACAGTCGCACTGCATCAAAATCTGTAATGTTGATTCCGCTTGAATAATTTTTCATTTATTTGTCCTCCTCAATCTCTACGAGTGTTTCTTTAGTCTCTTCAGCTCCTTCAATTATCATTTCAGACTCCCCATCAATGTCTGGCTGCTCATCTTCAACATCATCAGATGATGGAGTGTCTTCGGAAACATCAACAGATGAAACCTCATCTTCCGGTAAATCAACAGTAGGCATGTGATCTGCCTCATCTTTTATATTCTTTGAAAGTAAGTCTTCAGCATCTAATACTTCTTTTTCATCAACAACTAAGTCCACCTTCAAACTAAGACCTTGTAATTCTTTAACGAGGACATTGAAGCTTTCTGGCACCTTAGGTCCAACTATCTCTGTTCCCTTAATTATGGATTCGTAAGCTTTGCTTCTTCCATAAACGTCGTCAGATTTCAGTGTTAACATTTCTTGTAGTGTATTTGCAGCTCCGTATGCTTCTAGAGCCCACACTTCCATTTCTCCAAACCTTTGACCACCATTTTGAGCTTTACCTCCAAGAGGCTGCTGTGTAACCATTGTATAAGGACCGGTAGATCGAGCGTGTATTTTATCAACAATCATATGGTTCAGCTTAATCATATACATTGAGCCAACAGTTGTTCTCTCTGAGAATGCCTCACCAGTTCGCCCATCATAGAGCTGTTGTTTACCATCGTCAGGCAATCCAGCTTCTGTTAGTAATTCACGTATTTTTTCTATTGGCACTCCATTAAACGAAGGGCTTGCTATGTTTATGCCTAATGCTTTTGCTGCCATACCTAGGTGAGTCTCGAATAGCTGACCAATATTCATACGACTTGGAACTCCGAGCGGATTCAACACGATATCAACAGGAGTACCATCTTCAGAAAATGGCATATCTTCTTGTGGAAGAATTCTAGCTATTACACCTTTATTTCCGTGACGACCACCTAACTTATCTCCTACTGATATTTTCCTCATCTGAGCTACAAATACTTGAATCTGCATGATCACGCCTGCTTTTAGCTCATGGCCATTAGCTCTTGAAAATACCTTTACACCAACTACTTTTCCGTGTTTACCATTGCTCATTCTTTGAGATGTATCACGAACCTCTTTAGCCTTTTCACCGAAAATTGCTCTTAGAAGTCTTTCCTCACTTGAAAGTTCCTGCTCTCCCTTAGGAGTAATTTTTCCTACCAAGATATCGCCTGGGTGAACATCTGCACCAATTCTAACTATTCCATCTTCATCAAGATGTCTTAATGCATCTTCTGAAACATTTGGTATGTCACGAGTAACAATTTCTGGACCGAGCTTAGTTTCTCGAACTTCTGTCATGTAATCTACGATATGTACTGAAGTTAATGTGTCATCTTCAACCAATCTTCTAGATATAACTACAGCGTCTTCAAAGTTATATCCGTGCCATGGCATGAATGCAACTTGTAAGTTTTTACCCAATGCTAACTCACCGCCTTCGATGGACATACCTTCAATTAGTATGTCGCCTTCCTTAACTTTGTCACCTGTATCTACAACAACTTTTTGATTAATTGATGAGCCCTCATTACTTCTTAAGAAGTGCAGTGGAGTATATGTAGCTTTTCGTTTTTTGTAAGCTACGACTACTTTACCAGCGTGGGCTTCAACGACTTCTCCGTCATCCTCAGCTACCACTACTTGCCCAGAATTTCTTGCTGCAATACCTTCCATTCCTGTACCTACATGTGGAGCTTCAGGCTTGATAAGGGGCACGGCTTGCCTTTGCTGGTTGCTTCCCATCAAAGATCTATAAACATAGTTTTTTTCTATAAAAGGTATTAATCCAGCACTAGAACCTATAATCTGTCTTGGTGCAGCATCAATATAGTTAACATCATTAGAGTCAACTTCAGCTGCTATTAATTGTCTCCTAGCACTTACTCTTGAATTAGCAAAATGTCCTTCATTGTCAATTTCTTCGCTAGCATTCGCTATTACAGCTTTTTCTTCATCTGCAGCATCTAAAAATTCGATTTCTTTTGTAACGACTGCTTTAACTGGCCATGTTTTACGTTCTTTTACAGCTTCTAGTTTCTTTGCATCTGCTTTAGATATTTCTTGATTCTTTTTGACAATTACTTTGCCTGATTTGTCCTCAAGATTAACAGCAGCTATATGACCTGCAGAATTTTTAGCAGATACTGCATTTATAACTTTTCTATAAGGCGTTTCCATAAAGCCATAGTCATTAATCCGTGCGTACATTGCCATATTTAGTACTAGACCAATGTTTGCACCTTCTGGAGTCTCTACAGGACAAATTCTACCGTAGTGAGTTGCATGTGCGTCTCTAACTTCAAATCCAGCCCTTTCTCTTGAAAGTCCTCCAGGACCCATAGAGCTTAGACGTCGTTTATGAGCTAACTCTGATAATGGGTTAATCTGATCCATAAATTGAGATAGTTGTGAGCTGGCAAAGAATTCTCTTACCGCAGCAACAATTGGCCTTGCATTTATAAGCTGACCAGGAGTAACTGTTTCAATCTCACTCATTGACATTCTATCTTTTGCGTTTCTTTCCATACGCAGTAGACCTATTCTAAATTGTCTCTGGACAAGTTCACCAACCAATTTTATTCTACGATTTGCCAAGCTATCAATATCATCTGGTTCGTCTTGCGTAACATTTAATCTTATTAATTCTGCAATAACTGCAACTAAGTCTTCTGTCCGCATTACTCGATTTTCTATAGTGTTAGGGACCTTCAAATCTAGTCGTTTGTTCAGTTTGTATCGTCCTACACGACTGAAATCAAATCTCTTGTAATTGAAAAACATATTTTCTATAAGGCTTCTTGCATTATCTACTGTTGCAAGGTCCCCCGGTCTAAGCCTTCTATAGACTTCAATTAGTGATTCATTAACACCTTTGGCTGGATCTTTTTCAAGAGTAGCTGTAATGTAGCTATCTTTAGCACTATCAACATGCTTAAACTCATCACGCATTTGTTGTTCTGTAAGACCAAATGCTCTTAATAACGTTGTAACGGGTATCTTTCTTTTGCGGTCTATTTTTACAAATATTGCACCAGAAGTTGATGTTTCAAATTCTAACCAAGCACCTCTTCCTGGTATAACTTTAGCTCCGTAGTAGTTTGTTCCACCTGACTGATTAGCAGTAAAAAATACACCTGCGCTTCTGATTAACTGACTTACCACTACACGTTCTGCGCCGTTAATGATAAATGTTCCACGAGAGGTCATCCAAGGATAGTCACCTAGGTAAATTTCTTGATCTTTAACTTCACCTGTGACTTTATTTGTTAGTTCAACTACTGCCTTTAGAGGGGCATCATATGTGACGTTATTTTCACGAGCTTCTACCTCAGTCATCTTAGGATCTTCAAAGTGATAGTCCTTAAACCTAATACTAAGTTTTGTGCCTGTGTAGTCATCAATAGGGCTTATTTCTGATAGTATTTCGCCCAAACCTTCTTCTACGAACCACTGAAACGATTTATTTTGGTGGTCTACAAGATTTGGTAGATTAATTATTTCTTTTTTTTCTGTGTAGTATTTTCGTTCTTTAATGTTATTTTTTCTAGACAATTTCGCAGATTTCGCCATTTACTCTCCTACTCATCTCGCACATGAGCATTGTTAATTTTACATTAATATATATTTAGTGAAGACACTACTAGTGGCCTTATTCCGTGTTTTATCATAGGATAAATAACACAACTCACGTGTATACTACTTCTTAACATAGTATTTTCTCGTACTAGGAGCTGTTTGTCAAATACTAAATCAACTATTTTATAACTTTATCAGCTATTCCGTACTTTACTGCTTCCTCAGCATCCATCCAATAATCTCGATCAACATCTTTCTCGATTCTTGATAACTTTTGACCAGTATTCTTAGCTAGAATGCTATTTAGTAATTTACGTATTTTTATACTTTCTTTTAGGTCTATCTCCATATCACTAACTTTTCCGCGTGTACCACTTGATGGTTGGTGAATCATTACTTTAGCATTTGGTAATATCGCTCTTTTACCTTTAGTACCTGAGCTAAGTAAAAATGCGCCCATGCTAGCTTGGAGTCCAATACCCATAGTTTGGACATCATTTTTTATATATTTAATCGTGTCATAAATTGCCATCCCATCATAAACGCTGCCGCCTGGACTGTTTATATATAAATATATGTCTTTTTTGGCATCTTCGTTTTGCAAGAATAGTAACTGTGCAACGACTAAATTTGCAGTGTGAGAATTAACATCTGTTCCTAAGAATATTATTCTATCTTTTAAAAGTCGACTATAGATATCAAAAGCACGTTCTACGCGACCATCATTTTCAATTACGGTTGGTATCAAAATTGAGTTTTTTGGTTCTTTCATAAGTCGAGTATACTCGGTAAGCTTAGCACTCGTCAAGTATGAGTGCTAATTACTTCTTTAGGAAATTTATTGTTTTTTCTGTTCTCAGTCTTGCTGCAATCTCTCTTTTGTTTTCATTTTTATCTAGTTCAGCCTGCATTTTTTCATCTTTATACTGACTTTTTAGCTGTTCTAAGCGCGTTTCTAGCTCTTTATCTGTAACAACTATACCTTCTTTGTCTGCAATTTCACTTAGCACCAACCCAGCTTTAACTCTGCGTTCAGCCTCAGGAACTATCTCTTTTTTAGCATATTCTTCTTCACTCATGCCTGAACTAGCGATATATTCATCGTAAGTCATTCCTCTTTGTACAACATTTTGCCTTAGCTCTTGTTTAACAGCCTCTACTTGTTCGTTAATTAATACCTCCGGTATTTTAACCTTGGTTTTATCTGATATTTCATTTACTAGCTCTGATTCATAATCCCGCTCAACTTTTTGATCAGCTTCAGCTTGAAGCTGTTTTTTAATATCAGCTTTTAGTTGGTCAAGTGACTCGAATGGACCAATAGTTGAGGCAAATTTATCATCAATTTTTGGTTTAACTATTTCATTTAACTTGTTGAGCTTTACTTTGAAATTCACCTTTTTGCTTTGCAGAGCTTTTGCGCCATAATCTTTAGGAAATGTAACATCAAAGCTTTTTTCTTCACCTACTTTCATTCCCTCAATATTTTCTTCAAATCCAGGTATGAACGTCTTTGACCCTATTACTAAGGGGTAATCTTTCCCATCGGCACCTTTGACGGCTTCACCTTTGGTGTCTGTACCTTTAAAATCAATTACAGCTTCATCATCTTTTTTTGCAGCTCGATCAACCTTTTTTTTATCTGCCGATCTAGTTCTTAGGTTTTCCAATACTTGGTTTATTTCATTTGCAGCAACTTTTATAGGCTTGCGTTTAGCGCTTGTCTTTTTGTAGTCTGGCAATTTAATTTCTCCAACTACAGGTATCTCTAGCACTATTTCTAAAGTACTGAATGGGACAAACTTTTTTACTTCTACTTTAGGTTGTTCTACAGGCCTTAGATTGTC
>JAUIKH010000033.1 GCA_030430915.1 bacterium
CATGGAGTAGAGCTCGGTCAGGATGTTGCTGAGTTCTTGGCAAATCTAGTTCGGTCAAACATCAGAGAGCTTGAAGGGGTGCTCAATCAGCTGCTGGCTTTTTGTGAGATGCGCGGGCTCACCCCAGACCTTCAAGTTGCAGAATCACTATTGGGCGGCACAAAAAACCGGCCAAAACACATAACACCCCGCCAAATTGTTGAACAAACTGCTAGATATTACTCTATAGAAGTCGATGATATATTAAGCCCAAAGCGAGATAAAGAAATTGTTGTGCCTCGACAGATCGCCATGCACCTTCTACGTACTGAGCTGAAGCTAAGCTTTCCAAAAATTGCACGGGAGTGCGGGAGAAAGGATCATACTACCGCCATCCACTCTGTTGAGAAAATTGAAAAAGAGCTAGCGGTTGACCCTCAACTACGTCAGCAAATTGTAGAGCTTAAAGGACGTTTGTATGTTTAAGCCTGTGCAAAGCATGTATAAATCTATGGGAAAACGTATTTTTAGCTGTGTAAAAGCTGTGCCTAAACTAATTCTTTTTCACAGTCGCAATGACAGTAAAATGAGTTATGGACAAACAAGTCACAGACCATTCCACATAAACAAGGACTACTATTCAACAATGTCTAACTTCTTGAAAATTCAGTTATCCACCATATCCACAGTGCCTATAATAACTACTAATTTATATAAAGTAAGGAGCCAATAATATGAAGTTAGTTGTCACACAAGAAAATCTTAGTCGAGCATTATCTACGGTCTCACGTATCGCAAGCTCTAGAGGATCTCTGCCAATACTTTCGAATGTTTTGCTTAAGACCACCAAAAACCAGTTGACCGTAGCAGCAACAAATCTGGATATCGCTATAACTGAAACTATAGGCGCAAAAATAGAGCAAAAAGGAGCTATTACCGTCCCTGCTAGGCTCATGCAAGATTTTATAGGAAGCCTTCCGTCTGGCAATTTAGAGCTAGAAGTTGCTGACAACAAGCTTTCGCTTCGGATGGACAGGTTTGACTCGACAATTAACGGCATGTCACCTGAGGATTTTCCCGTTATGCCAACTATTGATGGAGGTTCGGTAATCAAACTAAGCTCAAAAGAGATTAAAACCACGCTACAACAAGTGCTGTTCACTGCTAGTACAGACGACGCTAGGCCAGTATTAACAGGCGTGTATATTCATGGAGATAAAAATAACATGTACATTGCTGCTACTGATTCTTACCGGCTTGGCGAAAAATCATTAAATAAAAGTTCAGACAGCATGTCTCTGCTTGTACCAGCTAATTCGCTTCAGGAGCTTCTCAGAGCCCTGAATGATGATAGCCAGGACGTAGTCGTAACTTATGACGAACAGCAGGCGAGATTTAGCGTAGATGGGGTTGAGATAGTAACCAGATTAGTAGACGGCAAGTATCCTGACTACAAAAAGCTAATACCTTCAAAATTCGAAACTACCGCTACTTTAAAAAGAAAATCACTTAACGAAATTACCAAAGTTTCTAGTCTTTTCGCCCGTGAAGCAGCGGGAAGCATTACGCTATCTATTGACGAGCAGAAAAATGAGGTGAGTATTCGTTCGATTGCTTCTCAGGTTGGAGAAAACACAGCGGTAGCCGAGGCTGAAACTACAGGTAGCGCCACAATAACTATGAATTCCAGGTATATTTTGGATGCTCTAAACGCTTTTGACGGAGAAAAAATCATGCTCAACATAAACGGCAAGCTTGATCCTTGTGTGCTCACAGACCCGGCAGACAGTAGCTATCTACACGTCATAATGCCTGTTAAAAGCTAGACATTTGGACTAAGCAACGGCATAAGACATACTAAAAACTATGTTAAACACATTGGAGCTCATAAACATAAGGTCATATAAAAACGGTCTTTTTGAGTTTTCTGAAGGTGTGAACATTGTAGTTGGACCGAACGCCAGCGGTAAGACAAACTTGCTAGAGGCCATCCATATGGCATATCAGGGCGGTGCGTTTAAGAGTGATGACCAAAGCATGATCAAGTACTCTGAGCCTTGGGGCCGAATAGAGGCAACTCTAGGAGAAGATTCAAGGGTTGTTAAGCTTACGGCAGAACCAAAGAGCAAAACTTTTGTAATAAACGATACTGAGAAAAAACGACTACCAAACAATTCGGTTCTACCGGTAGTTTTGTTTGAGCCGTCACATATGTTGTTGTTGGGCGGAGAGCCTGAGCGTCGTAGAGCATATTTGGATGGCATATTATCTCAGATTGATCCTAGTTTCAGGCAAGACCTGACTTCATATAAGAGAACTCTACTACAGAGAAATAGACTTTTAAAGCAAGAAGGAACCTCACAAGATCATATGTTTGTGTGGGACATTCGATTGAGCGAGCTAGGTGGTTCTGTTGTCGAGAGAAGAACAAAATACATCAGTGTTTTAAATGAATCCATCACAAAAAAATACCAGTCAGTAAGTGGAAATAAGGAAAATCTTGAGTTGTTGTATGATACCAAACTTAATGCCAAACAATACACCACCAGCTATATTAGCAAGCTAAAATCTGACTATGAACTGGACAGGCTGAGAGGATATACAGGTTCTGGACCCCACAGGGAAGATATTAAAATTATGCTTGACAGTAAGGATGCTAGGGCTAGCGCTTCCAGGGGCGAGACCAGGAGTATAGTGTTGTCGTTGAAGATGACGGAGCTCGATACGGTTACTGAGTTTTTGGACAAAAAGCCACTACTACTTCTAGATGACGTATTTAGTGAGCTTGACGGACGCAGACGTAGAATGCTAGCTCAAGCATTAAAAAACCACCAAACACTAATAACCACCACAGACGCTGATGCAATAGTTAAAAATTTCCTAGAAGACTACAACGTAATAACAACAAGTAGCTAGCTCAGGATTTACTCGAATGGGACTATGAAGGTTGGTTGGGGCGCTTTATTCAGGTCCTCATCAGAGGGGTAATAATAAATATTAGCTTTTTCCAGCTCCACTCCCTTCGACTTTATCCAGTTTTCTGCCTCATTTCTAGACTTTCGTACACTGTTTTTATATTCTTCTAGACTTTCGTTTTGCCCTTGTATTACTAGGGATTCTACGTAAATATCAACATCGTAAGCTGTTGGATTTTCAGGTGAGGATTCTCTTAGCCTATAAGTTATGTTGTAGCTGTAGTTTTTCTTTTGAGGTAAAGACGACAGAAATTTGTCGGTGTAACCTTCTAGGTCTATGTATTTTTCTAAAACAAAAAGCTGAAGCTTTTCATATTCTTTCTGAGGAGTTACAGTAAAAGAGAATTTTATAGGTTCAAAAACTTCGCCTTCTGTACTCTTATATCCATTAGCGTAGACGTCGTATTTATTATCATTAAAAAAACCGTCACCGTATTTTGGCCAAAATATTACAAAATTATCCACAATCTCTGTTCGACCCAAGGCTTTGGGTTCGACTATGGGTCCAGCTGAATTTGTGGTTTTGTGAGGAGAAAACTTTATACCATTATCGTCCCTAAATATACTGAATAGAAAAATCGTAACCAAAATAAACGCTAATAATACTGCTATTATTGTAATAAGTTTTTTTCTGTACACTGACTAACCTCCATCTGTGAATGATACATGTATATGATGATAATGATCGTTCATTGTTGCTTGTCCGTACAGGGCGTAACAGTCCCCTGTGTTGCCGTCATTAATACAGTCGTAGCCTGTTGGAGGTTCTTGCCATATTAACTCATCAATCTTTAAGGTATCCTTATTGTCGTACAGGAACTTATACAGCGTGTCTCCTTCAGGCTTATGTCTATCGGCCCCTGCGCTATTACTGCCATAGTATCCTATGTCTATGGCACGACCATGATTATGATTGCTCCTTCCTCCAGAGCATCCTCCATGATCAGTAGCAATAGCGTTTACCAGAAGTGGCACTCCAGATTTTTCAACTATAGTTGCAACCGATAACAAGAATTGATTTGTTACACATGACCCAGATACATCTTGTTTTTGAGTGTTGGCAGAGCCATAGTTACCCCAGCTAACATTTGTGCTATTTAGTATTAAATTTCTAGCTTCTTCAGGGTCATTTGTTATGAGCTCTCCTACACCAGGTATATTGTTGTCTGAACAACTATCGTTTTGGGAAACTGGTTGAGTTGTGCCATCAAGTCCAGGGGGTAAATCTTGTCCTACGTCAGCAGGGCGCGGATCACCATAGCTAGGGTGGCCTGATTTCGTGAAGTCTGAACTAATTAAAGCTTCCACATTTTTTAGATAGTTTTCTGTCTCTTTGGGTGCATCGGTTAGCGGTGAATTTTCGTTGGTCTTTTTCTGTATGTTCCCTCCGCCCCAGTTGTATGCAGCAGCAAAATAAAGCATAGTATCTGGCGTTTTAAACGGTAGATTAATGTCACCTAGCGGTGTATTTGGGTTTGTGCCGGTGGACAGAAGTTTCGCTGCAGAGGTAGCAGCATCTTCAAAGTTTTGTATGTCCACAATGCCATCACCATTGCCGTCTGTACCGTACTGTCCCCACGTGCCTGGCATAAACTGAAATGGTCCAGAAGCGCCAACCGGTGAGCTGGCATATTGCGCATCAAATGGCTTCCAAATGTTACCTTGCTCTGACAGGAAAATAGCGGCGAGAAAGTTTGGGTTGATATTATGCTCAGCAGAAACCCTAATAAACAAAGACCTGTGTGGCTCTGGTATGTTAGCAGAAGCAGTAGTCTGTACACTAGTAAAGTTATTTAATGGACAAGGGCTACATTCAGATGTGCCGTCTGTTTGTGCTGGTGTGGTGTTTATTGTGCTACCACCGTTCACAACTGTTTCAACTAATTTGTTACGAATCATTTCTGTCCCCTGCGTGTTTGGGTGTACATTGTCTCCACTTAAGAAATCTCCCGTTTCAGCCACAGTAATATTTGAAGCATCTTTTCCGGGAAAGAGTGTTTCATAAAACGGGATAACAGTATAGTCGAGCTCTATACCTAAGCTTTCTATTGTTCGGTTTCTTTGAGAGTAGACTTCTGGGCTAGAAGTTGCAGGTATGTTTGCCCAATAAATTTTTGTAGTGGGGTTTGCGGATTTTATTATGTTTACTGCTTCTCTGATTTTGCTTTCAAACAAGTCGCCTTCAAGAACATTGGTGCCTAGCTCAACAACGACCGAACCAGAGTTCTGAATCTCATTTATGTTTTCATTTAAAATTCTAATACCATCTTTTTTTGTTGTGCTAGTAGAATACAGCCCCCTCCCTCCCTCAACATTATGAGTAATGTTCCAGCCAAACCC
Organism: bacterium; assembly: GCA_030430915.1. GTDB lineage: Bacteria > Patescibacteriota > Saccharimonadia > Saccharimonadales > SZUA-47 > JAUIKH01. The sequence continues at coordinate 5,295 of JAUIKH010000033.1, forward strand.
ATTAAAAGATGTTTCTACTCCTGACCAAGCAATCCCTACGCCAATTGAATCGCCTACCATAAAGATATTTTTGTTGCTAGTTGTGTCTTCTGACACTAGAGCAGTGGTTTGTTGCCCTATATAGTTACACCCATTTAAAGTTACATAATAAATATTTTGAGCTCTAAGCATTCTTGTAGTTTTTTCGGCAGCTGAAGCTCTGTATGGTAGCGATAGCTGTATAGATAAAAACAGCGAAATAATCAATACCAGGTTTGCTAGCCTAATGAATTTATGTGTTTTTCTCATTTACTCTCCAGTTCCGCATCTATTGGCCATTGGCATAGGGTCCCAGTGCCACGCTTCATAACTATACTGCTTGAAGCCAAACCTTTCTGCGTTTTGCTCCATCCAGCTCCATTGAGGACTGCTAGGTAGTATAGCCCTACCGCTACCACAAGATGTAGTGGAGCCCGCTTTTAAGCTCATGTTGTTAAAATCAATGGCCCAGCCTGTTTGATGTGCAGATTGTCCAGGCCTTGCACACCCCTTACCGTCTCCGCCACCTCCACAAGAATCAAATAAACGGAAAGAACTGCTTGCAGACAATTCAATGCCGTCGGCTTTCGCTGCAAGTGCGAGACTTCTCCATGCACCTGAGACTCTGGCATCGACAACTACACCACCGCTAGTGACTGAGCCGTCGACGCCAGCTCCAGATCCAGGAATATCAGGCACTCTACACAGCCTTATTCTTAGTGGTTCAGAAACTTTCTTTTGGGATCCGGTATATTTGCTTTGTGCTACTCCCATATCTGTGGTTCCTTCTGCACAAGCTAAGTTGTCTGAATGTGTTCCAAGTTCACTGACATTAAAATCCTGACTGACTGTTGTTGGCTTGGTTTGGGCTGACGCGCCCTCAACTTGGTCCTCTTCAGGTACATTATTAATATCGTTTACCAGAGTTTGTTCATCAGTTAGATAGCCATACCATGCTGCAAATAATTCTTTTTTTGTAGGCTTTCTGGTTACTCCTTCGGTAGATTGTGCACTAGCTCTTGGAAAAAATGCCTTAGCAATAGGACTTCTAGTGTCCGGTATAAAATGACCTGCAAAATACTGATCTTTAGTGCCTACAAGTATTGGGTCGTCAATACCCACAACACAGGTGTCATCATTTTCTGGGGTTGACCCATCCTTTTCTACCTCTTCTGGGTGCAGTACACTAGGACGACCACTAAAACAAGTTTCCACAAATTCTTCAAACTCACCTATTGGCTCTCCTGCTTCATCAATGTATCCGTTTTCATCAAGAGTTACTTCAGTTTCATTTAAGTCCAAAACAGGGACATAGGAGTGTATAGGGCTACAAAATGGAGTCATAGCTACGCCATACGCTTCCTTTGCGCTGTCATTACATTGATCTGACCCTAAAGCACCAACGGGTTCAGGGGCTAAAAAACTAAAAGGGTTATTAAACGAAGACAAGATACTGCCACTGAAATTCTGCAATACCACACCACTGCTTTTAACGGTTCTAGGTAAGCTAAAAGCAACTTTTGATAGCATAGAGTCAGTAACTTTAAGATTTATATATTTATCGTAAAAGTTCCTGCTTGCCAACTCCTTATTATAGTAATATTTTTCTTCCTCAAGCTGTGCTGTTAAGTAGTCATCAAGTGACACTAAACCTCCGTTTGCACCTGATGTCATTGCTTTTAATACTCCATCTCCAGAAGCTAAAGCATCGCCTGCTTGTTCTCCGGACTCCCATCCATCAATAATAGCTCCTGTCACACTTCTCAATAAGAGTGGAGTGGCTACAGCGAAAGCTATTTCGTTAGCCAGTGTCATACCTAAGGCTACACTTAGATTAGCCCCCGTTATTGTGCCTCCAGTAAAATAGGCTACCAGACCACCAGC
>JAUIKH010000034.1 GCA_030430915.1 bacterium
TACAAAAGCTAAAGGAGAGATGGCGATATCAAGTTCAAAACATGATAAACAAGCTTTAAATCGTGCATTTAGCTCCGGTATAGCCCGATATGAGATTAGAATGGCCATGTTGGTAGCAGGTCTGTTCTTCAGCACAACATTGCTCCTACCCCTTCTGAGGCTTATTTTGGCCTTAAATGTTCTGACTGCAATTATGCGGTTTTTTCAAGTTTCAGACATACTAATTGAAGAAGACAAAAAAAATGATAAAAATTGATTTACACAACCATTCTATAAAATCTCCTGACAGCAACATTACAGAAAGACAGTACAAATTGGCTTTAAAAAATTCAATTTTAGATTGTATTGCCATAACAGATCATAACGAAATAGAATTCGCTCAAAATATGAATAAAAAGCTTGGAGACTCAATAATAGTTGGTGAAGAAATAGCTACAAAACAAGGTGAAATAATTGGACTATTCTTAAGCAAGCTCATAGAACCAAATTTAGCTATTGATACAACAATTAAAAAAATTAAGTCTCAAGGCGGACTTGTTTATGTGCCACACCCATTTGAAACAGTTCGCAGTGGTATAAGCAGAGAAACATTATACAAAATAGTCGAAAAGGTCGACATAATAGAGTCATCAAACGGCAGAGCTGTGTTTCAAAATTATGGAGCTGAGGCAGAAGTTATAGCAAAGAATTCTAATATACCTCATGCTGCTAGTAGTGATGCTCATCGCGCAGGTGCATTAGGGAAAACCTTCACTTTTATTGAATCTACTCCAAAATCACCAAAAGAGCTGTTATTAATGTTAGACGAAGCAAAGCTTGTATATAAAAGACCTTCATTATTTGATGTAATAGCACCAAAAAGTAATAGACTCAAAAAAACTTTAAATTTAAAGGGCGTAAACTAAATGCAAGAAATTCTATTTGCGCTTTGGTTCTTCTACCCTGCTGGTCTAGCCAACATGTCGCCCATAATCGCCAATAATATCCCCTATTTGAAAAAGTTCAATACACCGATGGATCTAGGTAAAAGCTATAAAGGCAAGAGAATTCTTGGTGATCATAAAACATTTAGAGGCTTATTGTCAGGAGCAATAGGAGGCATAGTTGCAGCCATCTCTCAAATGATACTTTATACAAATTTTTCTTCGTTAGAATCTATATCTGGGTCAATTGACTACAGTGACCCCATAGTTATACTTTTGGGGGCCTTATTAGGCCTAGGAGCATTATTAGGCGACAGTGTTAAGAGTTTCTTTAAACGCCAAGCAGAAGTTCCTTCAGGTAAAAGTTGGTTTCCATTCGATCAGATAGATTACATTGTTGGAGGCCTGTTGTTTTCTGCACTTTTAGTCTCATTTTCATGGCAAACTTATCTAACAATATTTTTTGTATGGTTCATTATCCATCCAATTGCCAACGTAATTGGATGGATTCTCAAACTAAAAGAAAATCCTTTTTAGCATAAAAAACCTTGGTCAGTTTAAGGGTGTTTGTATAAATATTTTGGTTCATTGACTACGTCTATTAGATACTTATCTAGATTACCTAAAATTATCTGCCCATCTTCCTTGTCGACTAAAGTCAAATCAGTTGCTATAAATGGCTCCAACACATCCATGCCTGAATGAGCAACTGTGCTATGTAAGAGCGGATATAAATGCTGGACAATTGTTGCCCCGTGTAACCCCCCTGCCTTATATAATGATCCCGGATCGCCTGCACCAACAATAGTTAATGCTTTTTTACCTCTTAGTAAGCCTTTGTCGTACCTATGGTTACCATCCCAAGCAACACCAAGCGCGAACACCTTATCAAACCAACCTTTCAAAATAGCAGGTGGAGCACTCCACCAAAGCGGGAATTCAAATACAACTAAGTCAGCCTCTCTTAATCTGGTTATTTCTTGTTTTATATCTTCTGCAAATGCATCGTCGTCTTTTTTATCAGACACTCTTTTTTGTTCAAGCATGTAGTTTTTATGTGGACCCCCTGAAACTTTAAAATCCCATTTGGCTGCCACTGCATGGAACCCTGTACCATACAAATCAGATATAACTATTTTGTGACCTTGTTTTTCAAAAAAACTAACTGCGACGCTATGCATAGCCGCACCAAAAGATGCTGTATCTTGATGAGCATAAACAAACAAAATGTTCATGCTTACATTATTACATAGGCCTTGAATTGATACTAAGCGTTAATCGGCTCGAAAGAATCGTCTTTTACCTTTAGTTTTAAACTGTCTATCTTCCAGCGACCAGCAACTTTTCTGAAGTTATACTCGTATACGCCATTCATCTTACGTACGTATCGCTCTCCTTCTTTAAGAGTATAGTACCTGGCCTCGATTTCTGATGTAGCTGCAACTTCTTTTTTGCCTGTTCGTTCGATATCCATGTTGCCTAGCTTATGTTTTGCACTATAGTAAAAATCTCTTATTAGTCTTCTCCAGCCATAAAGCACACTGGATGCAGCTTTTTTACCTGGCAATTCTTTATTAAATACACTTTCATCAATATATGGAGTTTCAGTAAATAATTGTTCCAATTTGCCCCACTGTCCTTGATCTCTATATTCCATTACTTGTTCAATCAATTCTCTTATGTGGGCGTTGACTGCTGCTGAATACATATTTTCCCCTCTTTCTTTACTAGCTTTTTGCTAGTCCTAATGAATAATACATTAGCTGTTAAAAATTAGCAATACCTGCCTTAGAGTGCTAATTTAGCTTATTTATTATCTGTTAAAATACCCTGTATGACTATAAAAATCATTTCTGTCGGCTCTAAGCCTAGTGCTGAAATATCAGCTCTTATTAATGATTACGCTAGACGTTTACCTTCTAGTGTAAAAATTGTTTGGCGTTATATCAAGCATAGCAAGATTAACGATAAGCACAGTATGAAACACGAAGCTGAAAATATTCTGAGAAACATTGAATCAGAAGAAAAAGTGGTATTACTTGATGAAAAAGGCCGCCAAATTAGCTCTCCACAGCTGTCTCACAAGCTGTTTTCTGACAGCAAAGACGTGACAATAGTAATAGGTGGGGCCTATGGATCAGACAGTTCCGTAAAAGAAAGAGCTGACTTTATCTGGTCATTAGGAGAGTTAGTTTATCCACATCAACTTGTTAGATTAGTATTAGCTGAGCAGATATATAGAGCTTATTGTATAAAAGTCGGCCACCCTTACCACCATGACTAGCGACTTTGATTATATTGCGACAAAATTTCTTTAAAGAGCTCATCTGAAGAATATACCAACTTATCTGGAGGGGTGGCTTCAAGCCCCTCCTCTCCTGCGAAACCCCAAGCAACTCCATAGATTTTTACACCTGCCTTATTACATGACACAACATCTCTAGGTTCATCCCCCACATAGATAACATCATCTTTATTTAAGTCATGTCTTTTCATTATTTTCTTCAACGCTTTTTCCTTACCAAAAAGAGTCTTTTCTGACACTATGAAATCAAATAGTGGAAAATTATTTGATTTAAAGAAGTCTTGTACTAGTTGTGCGTTATTGGAAGTCAATACACCTATAGATACCCCCTTTTCTTGCAATTTTTTGAGCATTTCAACTACTCCAGGATACGGTGGCACTTCATCCATTCTTAACTTCATTTCTTTACTCAAAAATAAAACCATCCTAGGCAGCATTGACCATCTAATTTTCTTAGCTTTCATGGCTTTTTTATAGCCAAGCCGCCGCAACTCTGTTAATTCACTTTTATCAACGGTTAATGACCCGAAGCTTTCGGCATGTTCATTATAAATACTCATTACTAAGTCCATAGTGTTAGCCAGAGTTCCATCAAAATCAAAAATAACTGTTAAATTCTTGCCCATATTATTAGTCTACATTAATCAACTGATTGATTATAATTTACACCTTCATCTGTAGATACTTTTTGCGCTTCTGCTCATCAAATCTCTCTATAGAATAACGCAACATTGTTCTAGGCATCTCGTGCGCGTGAGTATCTAAGAATCGTAATAAGATTTCTTCATCAACTTTATACCCAACAACCCTCAACAGCCAACCAACAGCTTTGTGTATTAGGTCCTCATTGTCATGCAGAAGAATTTCGGCTATTTCAATGGTTTCTATAGCTGAATTATGGTCGCAATAGTACATAGTGCTAATTATTGCTAGTCTTCTGTCCCACAACAACTCAGACTTTGCTAGTTTTGTTAAAACGGTCATTTTTTCTTCTTTATTTGCCAGATAGGGGCCGACTATTTTATGAGCAGAACTATCGACTAGGTCCCAGTTATTAACGTAGTGTGTGTTTGAAATATATAAATCATAGATGTTTTTTCTTGTTTTTTCATCGCCTTTTTGGAACTGATGAACAATAATAAACAGTGCTGTTAGACGTTCTTCATGCCATTCACTTTTTAGTAGAGTTGTGGTATCTGAAATGGATAAGTCGCTATATGACTTGGCGATTTTTCTCAGTGTTGGCACATTATTGCCTATAAATTTATCACCTTCGGCATACTCTCCAGGGCCTGTTTTGAAGAATTTAAGTGAATGCTTAGCTCTGACAGGATCACCTGTCTCACGCAACTCAAGTCTCAGTTCATTTAGCATTACTTTTTTTGTGCTCGCCTGCAGCAATTAATCCAGGTGTCTTTTCTGCTTGTTTCAGTACTTTTTTTACAGTTTCAATGTTTAAATCGTCGAGTTTTTTAAATCTTATGCAACTTTTGCCAACATTAACCTTACCTAGATCTTCTTTGTATTTTTCTGCTACATATTCTCCATCAATAATTCCACAAACATATAGACTAATATAATTTTTCTGGCTAGCTAATGCGATTACAGGCCACTCACCTGGGCGTTTTTTGTAGTCGACATACTTAAACTTGCCATATCCGAGCATATTATATGCATAGTGAGGCTTTAAACTTGGCACTGTTTCTTTGATTAACTTATCTAAATACTCAATTACCACTCTTCTATCATCGTTGAGCATAGCTATGTACTCATCTATGCTTTTTGCACCAACTGGCTTAAACATGTTCATATTGAAAGATTCCTTTTTACTTACTTTCTTCTAGGTAGCGGTATTAGTATGCTAGTTTTTCGTTTATAATCTTTATACTTTGGATCTTTACTCCATTTCTTTTCTGCAGAAGCTTCCAACAAAGGTATACCACTGACAAATCCTAGCATAAATGTAATGAATATCGGACCTAGTAGTGCAATTGCACTGTCTCTTTCAGAGAGCCATGTATAGCATACAAAATAAACTCCATACCAAGTCATTATCTCTCCGAAATAATTTGGATGACGTGAATATTTCCAAAGTCCATTAGCTATCCACTTTCCTTTGTTATCTTTATTCTGAACAAAATAAAACTTTTGCATATCAGCAACTGCTTCAAAAACTATACCCCCCAAAGAAACTAGACCGCTAATTATGACTAACGTACTTAGTTCTGTTTCTGCACTAGTTTGCATTAAAAAACTAACCGGTAACATAACTACCCACGCAGTCACAGCCTGTAATATCCAAAATCCTCCGAATTTCCAGAAATTATTTCTCTTATCATCAAATCGTTTGTCGCGCCCCATTGCTTTAATTCTTATTAGTAGATAAGAGCCTAGTCTAGCTGCCCATATCAGTACAAGAGCAAAAGCTACCCATTGAGCGCTGCTCATTTCATTATTTAAAACACCAAAGAGTGCAATTCCGACAAACGTTAGTGCATAAGAGATGTCTGTTAATTTATCTGTCTTATTCCGAAAAGCAAATAAGAACATTACTATGTTTAAAACCAGTGCAAATATTAAAGTTTCAATCATTTAGTGGTCGACCTGTTTGTTTTGGGTTTTTGAGAACGCGAGTGAGGAGTAGATGAAGATTTATTAACTTCGTTTGCTGTAATCATCGCACTACGCAGTTGATCAGATATATCATTCATCCCTGAAGGACTATGCGGGATTAAAATTGTGTTGGTATTTGAACTCAATCCAACGTCCTTTAGGGTATCAAAGTACTGTGTCATTAAGACTAAATTCATTACATCATGAGCTGTGGTATCTGCCACGTTTTGCTTGAATTCTGTAACGCTTTCTTGCAAGCCGTTAACAATCGCTGTTCTTTGATCTGCAATACCCTTACCTTGTAGGGCTTTGCTTTCTGCTTCGGCTTCTGCAGCTTTTACCACCCTAATTTTATCGGCCTCAGCCTGCTCTACAGCTGCAACTCTTAGTCGCTGAGACGCATTTATTTCATTCATGCTTGCCTTAACTTTTGCGTCTGGATCTATATCGGTTACTAGAGTTTTAACAATCCCATACCCAAAATCATCCATAGTTTGAGATAGTTCTAGTTTTACTGCTTGAGCAATTTCATCCTTGGCTTCAAAGACTTGATCAAGCTTAATTAGCGGCACTCTTGCTCGAACAACATCAAAAACATAGCTTGTTATTTGAGCTTCAGCGTTTTGCAACTTATAAAAAGCGTCAACTACTTTATCAGGGGGCACAAAATACTGAACACTAACCACAACGAATACAAACACGTTATCATTTGTTTTCGTCTCAACTCTTACGTCCAATTGCCTTACTCGTAAACTAACACGGCCAGCAACCCTGTCAATTATAGGTACTTTAAAGTTTAAGCCCGCGCCCGCAACCCGCTTAAACCTCCCAAACCTTTCAACAATCCCCGCTGTCTGCTGTCGAACTGTAAATAACCCTGTGGCGAGTATAATTATTATAAATACTACTAGAAACACAATAAACCCCATACTTCGATTACCCCCTTTTGTATACCTAAAATTATACTATCGTTAAAGTAAAGAACCAAAAGCTTGATCCTAAACTATGATATATTCAACTAATAATGAGTCTTGAATTTGCATTTTTTATTCTAATAGTAATCCCAGCCAGTATATTAGTTCCTTTAATTTCTTGGGTTGTTGGTTTTTACATAAAAGAAGAAAAATATTATCTAATATAATCATTAGCGAATACCTGCCTCCACCAAATATCTCACCCCCAGAACTAGGTTATTTATATGACACTCGTGTAGGTAGTAAAGAAATTATCGCTTGTCTG
>JAUIKH010000004.1 GCA_030430915.1 bacterium
GCTTAATAAAGACCCAATTATTTGCAAACAGTACGGATTATTAATGAGGTACCATTACGTAACAGCAAAAATTATTAATCCTAGTGAATCTTTAAGGATAAGTAACGAATTACTGTCTGCAAAGTGGGCAGATCAAACTAAATTAGAAGATTGCTTACCAGAAGTGTCACTAGGTCTTGAGCTTAACCGTGACAGACAGTAAGTGTTAAAATATATAATGCGTCTACATGACGTTTATTTGTTATGAAGAAAAAATCTAAAAATTACAAAAGCAAGAAGAAGGCGACTCCGAAAAAATCGAAGTTCATGCTAAGTCATCCACTGGTGATACCTGTTACTACTTTTGTAGTTTTATTTTTTGTAGGGCTGGTTGCTTTTGTGATGCTGGGTGCTTCTACTCAAGGTGCGGCAGATGCTAGAATAGTCAGTATTTTTACCGATGGTGAAAAGCGTACTGTTACAACAAGGGCAAAAACTGTCGGAGAATTACTAGAACGTGCCAACATTCAATTAGTAGAAGAAGATATTGTAGAGCCAGCTAAAGACTCTCTGATACTTGAAGACAATACTCATATAAATATTTACCGTGCCAGATCAGTACAACTAGTAGATGGAGACAGGAAATTAATAGTTTTCACTGCTCAAAGGGCTCCCAGACTAGTAGCTGCAGATGCTGGAGTTGAGCTACTGCCCGAGGATGAAGCTACATTTGAGCGATTAGAAACAGACGTACTAGAAACTTCAGCTACAGAACAACTATCAGTGAAGCGTTCTAAAGAAGTGCAACTTAATTTGTACGGGGTGGTTAAGAAATTACGGACAACTGCCGACACTGTAGAAGAATTACTAGAACAAGAAAATGTTACGCCCGCTGAAAATGAACTAATCCAACCTGAATCAACAAGTCAGATTAAATCAGGCATTTTAGTTTCGGTTAACAGACCAGGAGTTAAAACAGTTTCAGTTAATGAGCCTATTCCTTTCGAATCTGTAACAGAGGATGATGATTCTATCGAAGCTGGTCAATCTCAAATTAAAAATGAAGGCCAAGAAGGTATTAGAGCCGTGATTTATGAAATCGAGGAGAAAGACGGTCAAGAGATATCAAGAAAACAAATACAAGTAGTCAACTTAAAGGAGCCAGTTAATAAGGTAGTCTTACGAGGTACTAAGATTGTCCAGCCAACACTTAGCCCAAGTACTAATGTTTCAGGTGATAAAGTTGCATTAATGACTGCAGCAGGAATTTCTGCTGGAGATCACGCATATGTTGATTTTATTATTGCCCATGAGTCTGGCTGGAGACCTGGAGCTGCAAATAGCTACTCAGGTGCGTATGGTCTATGTCAATCATTACCAGCAAGTAAAATGGCAAGTGCTGGTGGTGACTACTTAACAAATCCTGTAACTCAACTCAGGTGGTGTAGTGGCTATGCAAATGGTCGTTATGGAAGCTGGGGTGGTGCATATAATGCCTGGTTAGCACAAGGCTGGTGGTAGAGTTTTAGACTTAGCACCTAAAGTGTTAGTAGGTCGGTTGTCTTCCATTATGTTTTTTCAAAATAAATGCTAGTATACATTTATGAGTGAGTTCAGGCAAAAATGGGCAGTAGCATCTTTTTTTGAATCTTTGGACAATGGATTTGAGTTTGATTATACGGATAATCCACTTCATGTAACTTTGGCAGGAGTATTTGCCTCAAAAATGAGTGGACTCGAACTGTCCAAGATTCTTGAAAATACGGTATCTGATACTAAGCCATTTAAGATTACTGCCAAAGATGAGAAGTCATGGGGCAACATTAAAGTCATGACACTAGAAAAATCTGAAAAATTTAATGAACTCTATTGGCTTATTCAGTCTAAACTTATAAAAAAAGGTGCAGAATTTAACGAACCCCAATATTTAAAAGAGGGATTTACTCCACATTGTACTAATCAGAAAAATAGCAGACTTTATAGTAGCGACATTGTAGAAGTAAACTCTGTAAGCCTTGTAGATATGTTTCCAGATAGTAATGGCTATAAAAGGCGAGTACTGAAAACCATAAACCTAAGTTCAAATGACTAAAAAGGAATTAGGTCAACATTGGTTAAGCGATAAAGGAATATTGAATTCTATTGCTGAGTGTGCAGATTTAAAAGTAGGGGATAGTGTATTAGAGATAGGCCCAGGTTTAGGCACTCTTACTGAAAAGCTAGCAAATAGTGGCGCAGAGGTTCTTGCTCTAGAATTTGATAGAGAACTTATAAAGGGCCTCAAGGCCAAATTCTCTAATTGCGATAATGTCGCAATTAGAGAAGGGGACATTAGATCGTTTGACTATATAAGTATGCCAAAAAACTATAAAGTCGTAGCAAATATCCCGTATTACTTAACTAGTAATTTAATTAAATCATTAAGTGAAACTAACAATCCTCCTAAATTAGTAGTTTTGCTAATACAAAAAGAAGTAGCACAGCGATTATGTGCAATTCCTGGTGACATGAGTATTCTAAGTTGCACTTCTCAGTTCTATTTTGAATGTAGTTTAGGTATGGAAGTTCCAGCTAAGTATTTCACGCCTCCACCAAAAGTCGACTCCCAAGTGGTAATACTCTCAAAAAGAAGTGCAAAGTTATTTTATGTCGATGAGTCTAAATTCTTCAATCTTATTAAAGCTGGATTTTCTGAAAAACGAAAAACTCTGAGGAATTCACTCAGTAGTTCTCTAAATATTAGCAAGACAGATGTAGAATCTATTCTAGAACATGCAGGAGTAGAACCAAGCTCAAGGGCACAGCAACTATCGCTAAAAGAATGGCATGAATTATACCTAGCGTATAATAATAGTTATGAATCATGACGATCATTCAATGAATGAGCCAAATAAATCAGTTGAATATTCAAAATTTGCTGGAGTTATGGTATTAATAGCAATTTTGTCTTATTTGCATGCAAATAATGCTGGTGCTAGTTTAATGCAGTATCTAGAAAGTTTTATGGGTGTTTTCTTTATTGTTTTTGCCAGCTTCAAAATCTATAACCTCAAAGAATTTGCATATGGGTTTCAAAGTTATGATTTAGTGGCTAAAAAAAGCTTAGCCTATAGTTATTTATACCCATTTATTCAACTAACTTTTGGATTTGTATATTTATTAGGATATTCAAACATTACTGTAAATATATTGGTTTTATTTATTTCGCTTATAAGTGGAGCAGGAGTATTAGATAAAATTCTAAAAAAACAGCAAATTCACTGTGTTTGTTTAGGTAATGTTATTAAACTACCTTTGTCGACGATAAGTTTTGTAGAAGATTTTGGCATGGCGATAATGGCTCTAGCTATGCTGATATTACGATAAGTGTTATGCTTATTTTATAAATATAAGGTGGACCTTAATGGATCAAGAAAATTTATCAGCTGAAAACAACGTAAACTATCCAAACTATAAAAAGAACGATCAGAAAATAACAGATCCGGCGCCTAAACCTAAAGGCAAACATAAAGCCTTGTTGATTTTTATCTTTGTATTACTATTTGGAGTAATAGGTATCTTAGGTTATCTACTGTATCAAGAAAAGAATAGCTTAGAAGAAGTGCAGAATGTAGCGACAGAGCAAATCGTAGCTGAAGATACAGAAGTTAAAGAAGAAAATACTGTACCCGATGGTTATACTGAATACAAAAATGAAGAATATGGTTTCTCTTTTAATTATCCTGAGCGGTGGGGAGAAGTTTCTGTGGTTGAAGGGTTTGAAAAAGAAAGTGGTCATCTAGTAAATGGTGACGAAAAAATAGTAAAGTTCTCTGGTAATCCAAACGTTATAGCAGGCGTAAAAACTAAGGATTGGCAACATAATGACATAGGTCACGGGGGAACTACAGTTCCTGGTTTTATAAGCTTTACAGAATCTGTAAATCAAACAAAAGAGTATGTGACGGCACAAGATATATATCTAGATGAAGATAATATGTTTGGATTTGTATCAATTTGTAATGATTTTTGTACTGCGGATCACCCAAAAACTTTAGCGCAGATAAAAGTTAAGCTTGATAATGAAAAGATTGATGGAGTTGAAATATTTAGTTACGGAGATGTATTAGGCTTAGATTATCTTAGCAAAGAAACTACGTGGAATTTTGATGCAATTCTGGAAGCTAAAGCTCACGAACTTTTTCCTTCGTCTGACAATCGATATCTAGAAATTCAAGAAGTGTCACGTAGTATTAAGTAGCCATATTAATTAATCTGCTATAATGCTTAACAAGCATATGGTTACTTAGGAGGGTATATGCAACCACGATTTTATTGGCAAGTACATAAGATATCTTTTCTGTTAGAGAAAAAAGCTGACGAAAGACTAAAAGAGCAAGTTGGAGTTGGTTTTGCTCAGTACAAAGTCATGGAGGCTGTAGGTCGTAATATGCTTGCCAAGCAAAACACCATTGCTAATCTACTAGATCAAACAGAGGCAAGCATTAGTAGGCAGATAAAATTACTTCAAAACAAAGAGTTGCTTGTTGCTGCAAATGTTATGGGTAATAAACGCGCTCGAGAGCTGTCATTGACTGAAAAGGGTGAGGATATTTTACAGCAATGTGAAGAAATTTTAGATTTTGTTCAGGCAAAATTTATAAGTGGATTAAGCTTCGAAGAACAAGAAATGTTAAAGATAATTTTAGATAAAACGATAAATAATATCAGTAACAACTAGTCTGGAGTTTCTTGTTTTTTAGGGAAGTATTTCTCTGCGAAATAAACGTACACTCCATTAGTCCAGCCAAATCCAGTCTGAGAAGGGTAAAGACCCTCAACTGGTTTGAGCGTTGGGTTTACTACATTGTATTTTTCGATTAACACACCATTGTTAATGAACCAGTCAGTACAGGTTTTTATCCATTTTTTTACAAGTAGTCGTGCATCGTTTTCGTATCCGTAACGTTCTAAACCTTCTATGACCATGAATTGTAATGGCGCCCATCCGTTTGGGTAAGCCCACTGTGTTTTTGTCGAACCAAAAAGAGGTGCATACATAAACGAACCAGTTGTTGTCGTTAGCCCACCTTTTTTATTAAATCTTTCTATATTTTTTCGAAGTTTATTAGCTTGATCATTTGTTGCTAGGCCAGACCACAAAGCATAATAAGCAGCTAGAGACCATACACTACTTCTCTTCTTTTCAATATAATTATAATCAAAAAAGAATCCTTTTCTTTTGTCCCACATTAGTTTATCTACTGATTTCTTTCTATGGCGAGCTGCATATTTCCAAATTTTAGATTCAGAATATTCTCCTAATATTTCAGCTGCCCGAGAGAAATCCATTTCATATTTATAAAGTAAACAGTTTAAATCAATAGGTAAATAGTCGAGACATTGTCTCTGGAATCTAGGAGTCATATCCCATCCACTTTCAGCTTCGGCTAAGTCATGTAGGTAATTAATGTCGTAGTATCTGCTTAAACCTTTATATACATTTCTATCATGGGGATGGTCACTGGCAGTCCAAACATTTCTATATTCTTTTTTTGCTACTTCCATCCTTTTTTTAAGCCATGCATCTGATTTTCCATATTTATCAAAAACATGAAAAATAAAACTGGTTAATATCGGGGGCTGAGACCTGCTAGTTAAATAATATCTATTGCCATTCGGAACCATTCCGAGTTTGTCGAACATAAATATGAGATTATCTAACATTCCAGAAACTAATTGCTCATTGTTTATTCCAATTGATGTGAAGTAGCTGTCCCAATAGTACTGTTCTTCAAATGCAAATCTGTCATTTCCTGGGCTAGGAACAATGTATGCATGCGGCAACTTGATTAATGTTGACTCTGATTTAGTAACTTCTCTTAGTAAAGTAGGCCAATAATTATTAATATAATCAACCACATCATCGATGTCATTTTGTCTCAAGGGATTTTTTTGAATTTTTAGTAGGTCAATCACTAAGTATATTCTAACGATTTAAGCTGTGTTATGGTAGTGTTTAAAACGTAAAAAATGTGATAAAAAGCACAAGCATAATAATATAATTGACAGTAGAAACAAAAAGTATAATAATAGAACTAAATAAGTGAGGAGAAAATATGTTTAATGCACTACATAATGCACTAATTGAATGGAACAGAAATACAGGTGATCGTCAAAAATTACAGCATACATACGTAACGATTGCGGTGATGTTTGTTGTTATTGCTGGAATTGTTAGTTTGGTGGACTCAAAATCAGGACAAGATTTGCTGGTAGTAACCGTTGTTGCAGGTGCAATATTTTTGGTAAATGCAGTTCTTTGGAGTTTGCTGGAATCTACAGTTATTGCACGACTTTCAGGCCGCCATAAGAAATAAATACTAAAAATTAGCTGGATTCTCTTCGGTATGAAATGTCGGTATTACTGCTGCACTAGCAGTTGCAGCAGTTGTTCCATATGCTAAATCCACTAAATCAGGCGTAGTTTCGCCCCATATATCCAGTACACTTAAGCCAAATCTTGTTTCAGTAAATGAGTTTAGTAGTAGACCAGCAGCTAAACCTACCGTAGCCATCTTTAATCTAGTTTTGGGCACATCTACATGTCTGTTTTCAGTTTCTGCCTTGTTGGCAAAGTAATTACCTATGGCAAGCCCTGCCATGGCACCAGTTTGCCACGATATATTTACGTTACCCACATGATCCATTACGTCAATAGGCTCAGGAAGTCTGTCTCTTGTACCGGGGATATCTTTAGTCAGAATGCCAGCTAAACTTACTATCCCTGCTGTAACATATCTTAAGTTAAATATTCTAACTCTATTTCTTACTTCTTTCCCAGACTCAATTATCCGCATGAAATGGTCTCCCCTAAAAGCATCTTCAATGTCACTAACTAGTTATC
Source organism: bacterium (assembly GCA_030430915.1). Taxonomy (GTDB): domain Bacteria; phylum Patescibacteriota; class Saccharimonadia; order Saccharimonadales; family SZUA-47; genus JAUIKH01. Next base: position 6,866 of record JAUIKH010000004.1, read on the forward strand.
CTCCGATTTATCTAGAGGCATCACTATTGTGCAAGCGATATCTCCAACAACATTGGCAGTACCATTATCAATTTCATATGTGCCTTCACATTCTTGTGGATTTTCATCTTCTGTTTGAAGAGTAAAGGTAAATGTTTCGTCTCCGTCTAAAACTATATTTCCTAAACTTGTGTATTGATCTGCTAGTTGTTCAGATATTTCTTGGTTGTGTCTCTGAACATCTTCTATGTCTTGTTCTCCTGAATTAGCAATTGCAGGAATAGCGGCAAACACAATAGCACCAGCTATATAACCAGTAAAATATCCTGGCCAAAATTTATTTTTCTCCATATTAAAAGCGCCTCCTTAACGCCTGATTAAACTTTCGCCTTAGTGTGCGATTTGCTTATCCAGACAGGAGACGCTTCCTCTTAAAGTCTACTACTGTATGCTTGGGCAGATGCCGTTTCGGTGTCCGTCATAGTCACTGTATGCTAACGCCTACGGACAGAATCAATCGATTCCTACAACTATATTATAGCACATAGAAAATATATGTCAATATGGTGGAGCAGGGTATTACTTGTAAATAATTATAAAAACGCTACACGTAAGAATGGCGTATACTGGTCTAAGGAAGATTATTAGAATCAGAGTTAACGACCCTGCCTACGTAGCTATCCCAATGATCAAGAAATATTAGCAAAGTAGAATTTAAAGGATTAAACATATGAAAATAAATGTAAGTGTAATAGTATTGCATGCTTCAAAAGTATTGCTAATGCAAAGAAGCTTAAATGACTATTACTTTGCCGGTGCATGGGGAATACCAGGCGGGTACATGGAAGATCACGAACTCACTCTAGAAGAGACTGCAAAAAGGGAGGTCATGGAAGAATTGGGAGTTGAAATAGTTCCCGAAAAAATCCTCTTTAACAACAGAAACAATGATACTGATTCACTCTATTTAGTTTACGAAGCAAAACTTAAAAACTCTCAAGACTATCCACACGGACCAAAAGTCTCAGAAGAAGCTAATGACTATACTTGGGATACAAAAGAAGACTTGGAAAAGCTAGAATTTACCCCATACACCAAAGACAGGCTTTTAAAGGTTCTTAGTTAAGTATTAATGCAAAATATTTCCTATGCTTATATGAGCCGGTAGGTACGAATCTTTAAAATTCGCTCGGCAATGTGCAAGCACTCAATTTTTACTATTATATTAATCTTTTCCGCATGAAAGCTTTGTCTGAAGCTGTTTTTAAGTATTTTTCAAAATACACTGCTTTGCTTTTTGTAGAAAATGACCCATACCAAACAATAGTTCAAGGCTTGAACTTTGCAGTATATTTCGACTTACCACTATTGTGGTCTTTTAGTCTATTTTTTAGATCATTTGTTTGACCGATATACATCTGGTCATAATCCTTGCTTTTTAGTACGTATACATAGTGCATGAAAATATATTAGTCCATCCGTCGCCAAAAAGCTATGGAGGACATTCTTCGCTCTCTAGGCTATAAGTGGCAACCCATTTTCTAATGGCCTGCCATTCGTAGCCTAATTTAGGCGAAGAATGGTGGAGCTGGTGGGTACTGCCCCCACGTCCATCGGTTAACTTATTGAACATTCTACAAGCTTAGTCTATTTAATTTTTCTTAAGTCCATATGATCTAAATAGACAAAATACGTATGAACAGCAATCTTATAGTCTTAGCTGTCGTCCTAAGACGGCAGACAACAGAGCAATCAGATAATATAAGACCCAATACTTCTATCTGATGTCAAAGCATGGATCGCTACCTATATATTAGGCAGCTAGTGCGAAGTTTGAAGGAGAAAGCTTTGCAGCTAAGTCCTTAATCAAGCCTTCGCGGTTAGATGTATTTGCATCTGTTTAATTGATCCAGTTAACGTATAGATCAAGCCGGCTTGCCATTTCAACTTGTTAAATTCCAATGTCGAGCTTAAAATTCAGCCCCATATTATGATTTTAATAATTTAAGGTATAAAAACCCCAAATTATATACTATTATAGCATAATGCTAAAGATTAAACAAGCAAAGTGTTACAATTAATTTATGTATTCAGAGTGTAGTAAAAAAATAAGTTTTGATACTGAAAAACAAGCTAAAAATGCAGCAACTGTTGCCAAGCATCAACACGGATCAAGACTAAAAGTTTATAAATGTACTAAATGTCAGTTATGGCATCTATCAACAGATTACGGAGATCAAGATGACAATTAATGAGTACCAAAAAGAGCTAGATAAAATTCTACAAGCTTACGAAAAACCATACTGGTCACCACTAAGTAACGTAGCTCATTTAGTCGAAGAAGTTGGTGAAGTGGCAAGAGTAATGAACCATAAATACGGCGACAAGCCAAAAAAGAAAACCGAAGATCCAGATAATTTAGCTGATGAACTAGGTGATGTGTTGTTTACTCTAGTTTGTATCGCAAATAGTGAAGGTGTGGATTTAGAACAGCAATTCCAGACATCAATAGATAAACTTACAATAAGAGATAAAGATAGGTTTAATAAAAAGCAATGATTAGTAATAAAGTTAACTCAGTGATATAATAATTTTTATGCAAAGAATAACTATAACAACAAAGAAGGGAAGCCGACCTAAGTAGCCGGGCATTATTCTAATTGTTATAGAAATCCGCTCCGGCGGATTTTTTTAATTATAAGGACAATAATTACTATGGAAAAACAAAAAGGAATTGCAAGAATTGAGGAATCAACTTTTCAATTATTAGATAGAGAAACAAGACAGATTTTGAGTGAATATGAAAAAGTATGTGTGAGTGGAATTTTACTTCACTTATTTCCGAAAGACACAGAGCAGAAAGAGAGCCATTTTTCTGAATGTTCAGATTTTATAGGCAGAGTTGTGTTAGCTGATGCAGTTATAACACAAAGAATACCTAAATTTGGGCACAATCATCTAGAAGAACAGTTTCTATCTGACGAAGGTTATCCAGTACTTGTATGTCATGATAAAGAAAACCAGTATTATGTCAGCCTGAGAGAAGGAACAGGTTTTGAAGTTATAGATGTTTGATTTAACTGTAATATTGAAAAACTACCCCTGATAGGTTATGATATCGTAGTACTTAAAGGGAAAAGAGCAACGAGCTAGCCCTTTAGGGTCGGCTTTGCCGATGAGTGATGAGAAAAACCGCAGGTTTGTCTCATTAAGGCTTTGTAGCTCAGTTGGTAGAGTGAGAAATGCCAGTGGCATTTTGCAAGGAAACCTTCTCTTGAAAACTAGTTTTCAAAGATGAAGTTTCGGGGTCGCGGAACGTGACGAGGCTTGCCTCTGCTCGATTTAAGAAAAACAGTATTTATCGTGATAAAATAGTTACTATAAAATGGCTCTGTAGCTCAGTTGGTAGAGCAGAGGCTTGAAGAGCCTTGTGTCCACAGTTCGAGTCTGTGCGGAGCCACCACGAAACAACCCCACTTTTTGTGGGGTTTTTTCGTGTATCGCAGACGAGAACTGTGTAAGCGAGTTTACGAGCGACAGTCGGTGTAGTGCCGTGAAGAAAAGAAAGCGCGAAGCATTTTCTTTTCAAGCAAACGAAAAAGGCTTTAGCCGCTGTCTGTGCGGAGCCACCAAGAAAATGACCCACTTTTGTGGGTTTTTTTCTTAATAACAGTGGTATCATAAGTAATATGCAGTTTGATCATGGTGAGGTTGATTTAAAAAAGCATAGCAATAAGAAGAAATACATCATTTCTCTTATAATATTGCTAATTTTATTGATTGCAGGTGGAGCGGTTTATTACTTGCGCACAGATAAAGAAAAGCCACTGACTGTCGAACAAAAAGCTGAATTAAACCTCATATTCTCAGATAAAGTTACTGAAGAAGAAAAGCAGGACATAAAAAGCTACATAATTAATAATGAAATTAGTGTAGACAGTCAAATTACAATATCAGCCTCTATTGATGAAACTCTAGACAATACCGGATTAAGTGCTGGGGTGTATGTCCCTGTAACTAGTTTTAATTCAGTAGCACAAAAAACTACCACAAGTGAAATCAAAAAACTTAAACCAAGCCTAGCTAGTAATATTGATGAAAAATTAGAAAATTTATTATTAGAATATCTAGAATTTGAGTCTACAGACTCAGAAATTAAGACTGACATAACAGATGTCTCAGAGGAAGAGATTGTTCTAATCGAATCTAGTGATTTAAATCACAATATTAAGCTTTTGAGTTTAAATGACAAATACTATTTGGACGAGTTTAATTCAGGGGCATATTTTAGAGAGTTAGAAATATCAGGGGATCAGCAAAATATTTTAGCCGGTTATAACGCAGATAACTCCTTAGAAAGTACAGAGATTTTGAAAAACAATATAACGGGTGTCACTGCCCTGACAAGGGTAATGATGAGGCGCCTAAATGTGGTAAAGGATCCCCTGTATTTTAGTGAAAGTATTGGTGAGTTTTTGGCTGATGCAGATTTGACTCACGTTTCTAATGAAGTTTCCTTCAAAGAAAATTGTAGCTATAGCGATACATTATTTTGCTCTCCTCCAGAATTTATAGAAACTTTAAAGGCAAGTGGCGTCGACCTGGTTGAGTTGACGGGAAACCACAACAACGATTTAGGCAGTGAGTATAATAAAAATACTATCAATCAATACAGAGAATTGGGATGGGGCACAGTTGGAGGTGGCTTGAACACCGAGGACGCAGCTAAGCCATATATATTTGACGATAAAAATTCTAAGATTACCTTTCTGGCATACAACTATCCAGACTCACCGACAGGCGGAGCAATTGCAGGAGATTCTAAAGCAGGAGCGAATAGTTTTGAAATTGAGCGTATAGAAAAAGAATTAGCAGAAGCTAAAAGTACCTCGGACTTTGTGGTCGTAAATGTGCAATTTTGGGAGTGTTACGCATATCCAAATGGCTACATTGAATATCCAGTATGCGACAAGCCAATAAAAGACCAAGAAGAAACATTCAAGAAAATAGTTGATTTGGGTGCAGATATGGTGGTCGGTACTTCAGCTCATCAACCTCAAACATATGAACTATACAAAGGAAAGCCAATATATTACGGGCTTGGTAATCTATATTTTGACCAAACACAGTGGCCTGGTACAGAGAGAGGTTTAGTATTAACAAATTACTTTAAAAATGGTGAATTATTGCAGACTAAAATTACACCTACTGTATACGATAAAACACTCCAGACTAGATTAATGACTGATGAAGAATCAGAATATTTACTACAAAGACTAAACGATGCTAGATAGAAAACTTATCAATGTATAATTGCTATATGAAAGGTTTACAAAAATAAGAATGAAAAACCACAAATCACTAATAGTTAATAACGTCTGCAAAAGATTTGGTGATTTTACTGCATTAGACGGTGTTTCTCTTGAGGCTAAAAAAGGTAAGGTCACTGGCTTGCTAGGACCAAATGGGGCAGGTAAAACAACGTTAATTAATATAATGACCACCTTATTGAAGCCTGACACTGGATCGGTAACTGTTGAAGGTATAAATGTCTTAAAAAATCCTAGTGAGACCAGAAAACAAATCGGACTAGCTGGTCAATACGCTGCTGTCGACGAGTATTTAACGGGTCGAGAAACATTAATTATGGTTGGTAGACTCTACGGATTAAGTGCTGGTCTTGCAAAAAAGAGGGCTCAAGAATTGCTTGAAAGATTGGATTTAACAACAGCAGCAGACAAACAAGCAAAAACGTATTCAGGTGGTATGAGGAGACGGCTAGATCTAGGTGCAAGTTTAGTAGCTACACCTAAGGTTTTATTTCTTGATGAGCCGACTACCGGTCTTGATCCGAGAACAAGACTACAGCTCTGGGATACTATCAGGGATTTGGTAGATCAAGGTGTAACTATTCTTTTAACTACTCAATATTTAGAGGAAGCTGATGCTTTATGTGATTTCATCTATGTAATTGATAAAGGAAAGATGATTATTGAGGGTACAGCAGGTGAGCTCAAAAACAGTTTGGGTGAAGACATAATAGAGTTGAAAGTAAAAACTAGTAAACTAGAAGAAGTTGAAAAGATTTTAAAAAAATCAATAAATAAACAGCCCGAACTAGATAAACCCACTAGAAGCATTAAAATCCGCACTAAAACTGGCTCTGATGATCTCCTAAAGGTTGCCGAAGCACTAAAGCATTCAAAAATTATTCCCGATGAGCTTAGCCTGCATAGGCCAACGCTTGATGATGTGTTTTTATCAGTAACTGGAAATAGACAGGATAATGATGAACGGCATTAGTAATACAGCACAAATAATTAAACGGAACATCAAAAGGAATTTTCGAATTCCCCAGCTACTAATATTTAGCACTGCTCAACCAATAATATTTTTACTGATGTTTAACTTTGTATTTGGAGGAGCTGTTACTGCTGGTGTTCCAGGGGATGTGGAATACATAAATTTTTTACTTCCAGGAATTCTAGCCCAGACAGCCTTATTTGGAGCAATTCAAACTAGTATAGGTTTGGCTGAAGATTTAAACAAAGGTGTAATTGACAGATTTAGAAGCTTACCGATAGCTAGATATGCAGTACTAGCTGGTCGTACGTTAGCTGATTCCGCCAGGAATGTTTTCGTGATTTCATTAATGATATTTGTCGGTTTTTTATTGGGTTTCAGTACTCAAGAAGGACTATTAAATCTTGCTTATTCTTTTATTCTCGTATTGCTGTTTGGATTTGCCTTTAGCTGGGTTGGAGCGACCATAGGTCTAATGATAAAAGATCCTGAAACAGTTCAAGTAGCTGGATTTCTTTGGGTATTTCCGTTAGTTTTTGCCAGCTCTGTATTTGTACCTGTAGCTACAATGCCCGGCTGGCTTCAGGTAATAGCAAGGAACCAGCCAGTAACCCAAGTAGTTAATGCAATAAGACATTTAACTCAAGGCGGTATACCTAATGGCTCAAGCTACATTTGGATAACATTACTTTGGATAGTTGGAATATTAGCTGTTTTTGTACCAATATCGGTATGGCTGTATAGAAAAATTTAGTAAATTAATTCAGATATTTAGCCTCTACATGTTCTTGATTTATTCCATTAACTAAGTTAGTGAACCCAAGATTTTCTAAAATTTTTATTGCAGAATTAGAACGACTACCACTACGGCAATAAACAATCAATTGGGTGTTTTTATCTATATCTTTAAGCTGAGGAGCGCCAATCATGAGCTGGTCTGGGGGTATGTTCACGGCACCCTTGACATGATTTGTTGCAAATTCAAATGGTTCTCTAACGTCAATAATCATCGATGTATTTTCTCCTATTATTACAAAATTACTAGAATTGCTAAGGTATATATTACGATACTTACTACTATAGCTCTAAAGATAATATATAAAAACGAAACAATATAATATTGCAATAACTCCTTAGGTTATATATAATTTATCGGTAATATGCGGGTGTAGCTCAGTTGTTTAGAGCGCATCCTTGCCAAGGATGAGGTCGAGAGTTAGAGTCTCTTCACCCGCACCATTTACAAATATTCATAATAGTTATATGATAGAAGTATGTTACATTTAGCAACTACAAATCAAGTTCGCCGCAACTCACGTATGTACGGGAGTTGTCCTTGTAATTGTTAAAATTTATTTGGCTCCAAGATAGCTCCCGAAAAGGGAGCTTTTTTAATTTTATTGGAGTTTACAGATGGAAACGATAATTGAGGCTGGTCACTTTTATAGCGTGAACGGCCCATCACAAGCAAGCCTCAAAGGCTGGCAAATTGGTAAAGAACTCGCAACTAATCTTCCTAATTCAGGTTTGGTTTTGTTCATTGATGATTATCACGATGAACAAGACTTTCTTGAGCCAGGTGACACATATTTAGGCAACGAGGAAGCAGAGTTGGCAGCAGAGACTATGAAGCAAGAAGCGACTCACGTTTTTAGTGAGACGGAAATTGCTAAGGTTGCGCCGACAAAAGTAGGTGAGCTACTTGATGACGGTGCTGTGAAACTGAAAAAGGGTGTGGTGTCAGTATCAGGTGTAAGGCTCGGTACAATGTTTGACCATAAAACCGAGACATTTAAGCCGACCTGTGTGTTTCTGGACTATATGCTTTTAGGTCAAAAAGCCGAATTGGCCTCCGACCAAGTGACTATATTGCCAGACACATATCAGAAACAGCAAGGCAACCTTGCGGTTGTTCTAGGTCAGTTGGTAATTCCCAGCCTTGCAAACTATGAAGCTCAATACTACAGCCTGAATGGCGAGGGAAAGCTATGAAAAAGCATATACCAAAGATAGGAATAGTATCTGGCATTGGGCCGTTAGCTGGCTCTGATGTTTTCGCTAAGCTACTCAAATACGCAGCTGATGCCTATGATGCTGTTGAGGATAGCGAGTATCCAGATGTAGTATTGGTTAATCACGGTATTGAGGGGTTTGATAATATCGGCACCCTCAATCCTCGGTTTGAAACGGACATTGTTGCAATGGTCAAACAGCTAGAGCAAAACGGAGCTAACGTGATAGGAATGGCCTGTAATACGGCTTACATTTACTTGAGCAAGATAAAAACCAATTCAAGCACAACTTTAGTTAATTTAATTGACGAAGTAGCTCAAGAGGCATCTAAAACAAATGAAAAGTATCTGTTACTGACCTCGAGCACATCTAAAAAGCAAAGTCTCTATCAAGGCTATTTGAAAAAGCACAATGTTGCATTTCAAGTAACAAATAGCGAGCAACAAGCACTACTAGATAAAGCGATTGGTCATGTAATGGCATTCAAACTAAAAGAAGCAGGAACGATGTTGAGCAAGGTTTTGAAGTCGGCAAAGGAAGCAGGGTTTAGTTCTGTCATAGCAGGTTGCACCGAACTGCCTGTTGCAATAGACAACACTAAAGACACTTGCGGGCTTACAATCATAAGCTCAAATGAAGTGCTGGCAAAGACCTTAGTAAATCATTACCATTCACAGCACTAATATAATTATTAGGCGACCTGCCAAAAGCACACAGCTAAGCACTCAGCAGGTCGCCCGATAATCCGAATAGTTCAAATGTTTTAGTTTATAATCGTTATGTGCCTCAGTAGCTGCCGTTTGAAATGCGTCAACTATCTTGCACCAAGCATAAGCACTATCGAAAGATGGTGTTTTTGCTTTTGATACAATAATTAAATGAAACTTTATCTATCTTCATACAAACTCGGCGACGATACGGAGGGCTTTATGAGTCTAGTTGGTAAAGCAGATGCTAAAGTCGCTGTAATTGATAATTCTCGTGATTGCTATAGTGATGCAGACAGGCGAGCAAAAGGACTCAAAGATGAATTTGATAGTTTAAGGTTGCTAGGATTCAAGCCCGACCACATTGATTTACGAGACTATTTTAATAATAACGATGGACTTTATGAAAAACTAAAACGTTTTGATGCAGTCTGGGTGCTTGGTGGCAATTCCTTCATACTTATGAAAGCCATGAGACAAAGTGGATTTGATAGAGTTGTTGAAGAATTGATTAAAACTAATAAGCTCGTATATGCAGGATACAGTGCTGCGCTGTGTGTTATTAGCCCAACTCTCGATGGAGTTGAACTAGTAGATGACGTAAATGCAATAGCTGAAGGCTACGACAATAAGCCAATATGGGATGGGTACGGTTTAATTGACTTCTACCCCATCGTTCACTATAAATCGGACCATCCAGAATCAGAATTAGTCGATAAAGAATTAGAATATGTAAAATCTAAAAACAGAAAATATAGAACTCTACGCGATGGAGAAACAATTATTATTTCAACAGAATAAAGTTCTAACATCATTCAAGATGCCGCACCAACGATAGAACCGTCCACTTGGACGGTTTTTTCGTTGGTTTGAATGTAGCGATTCTCTAACTCTCGACCTCATCAAATATAATCAATCCGTCGAGAGTTGTAGCTTAGTCTTGTTTGTGTACTACATGGTAAGGAGCCTTAGAGTCTCTTATTCACTGTCCAGTGCGCACCACGAATAAGCACTGTCGTTATGTTTTGTTATTAGTAAATAAGATAGAATAAAAGTATTGTCTATAACTGGCTATTTGCTAAGAAAGCAAGAGCTAAGGATACTCCCAATCCAAAACCAGCTCGTAGTAAATCTTTTTGAACTAGCTTTAGGGTTTGTTTGTAGGGCCTGTTTTTATGTAGTGTTGCTCGAAGCGCTATTTCACGACCAGCAAGTAGACCTAAAAATACCCAGGTAGTACTCATTGGTAAATCATTAATCCATTTAAAATAAACAAGAATACAGGCATAAACGAAATCTATTATGGTCGCTGATTTTACGTATACTACATCTGTTTTTTCAGTAATTATTTCTTGTATCTGTCCTCCCCGCTTATACATGATGTAGCCCATCATTAAAGTCATAAAGCTAAGAATACCGATAAGTTGTCCGCCAGTTACATCACGGGGCAAAAAAACGGCTGCATTCGCATTATCTTGTGCCAGCCAAGCTGACCATAAAAATGCTGTTGATATCCATTGTAATGTCCTCCATATCATTGCTTGAGATTTAGACATTTTTCTTTCAATTTTTGAACGGTGCTTGTTTACTGTGTAGCCAATAATACCCCAGACTACAAATGCCATAACAAAAGCTAGTAAGTATCCAGTAAAAGTTTTTGTTAGCATGCCCTGAATGGTTTTTGCAGATGAAAACGTAGCAAGGATTAAGAAGGTTGTTGATACGGGCATTTTGAATCTTGTGAGGATAATCAGGATTATTGGCGCGAGCAGTTGAACAAAGGAAAAACTCTGAGGTTGAGGAACTTTGTTTAGTCGACCATAACTAATATCACCACTATTTAAAAGCCAGCCAACATATATAGTAGTGACCATAATGCCGCCAATAAACAACCATAGAATTTTCCAGTTAACTTTATTGTTAGATGATAAGAATGTGCCGAGTGTTTGAATACTGTCATTAGATATGGCTGAAAAAGCAGCTACTCCAAATCCAAACCACATAGCAAGAGTTGGCTGATTAAAGACAAGTCCAGCAATAATTATTAGGCTAACAATTACAAGAAAAAAAGTATTATTGTTTCCAAAATAATTTTGTAATTTTTGCTTCATTAATTATTCTCAAACTGAATTGTATAATTTCAACATCCTTTTAACAACTTTAATATTTACACGGTTTATTTTTAACGAAGCTATAAACTGTAAGTATTATAAAATTGACAAAAAAACAAAATAGTATTACAATATATTAAATGTTTGGCAGTAATCGTAAGAGTATACCAGTAAATGAAGGCCCAGCTAGTCCAGCTGATGCCTTTTTAGGTTGTCCCAATAGAAATGTTACTCGTAGTACGTATGGTGATGAGCTTGAATTAACTTGTGTGAGATATGAAATACCTACACCTTTGAATTTTACTAAAATAACAAATGAAGCAACTAGAGATCAGATTGCACAACAACTAGGTTGCATGGGGTGTAACTACAACAGTGTTGATTATAAAGAAGTCAAAAGGTCTGATTTGATGGAAAGACTACATCCGTCTATAACTGAGGAGTGTGGTGAATTGTATGAAAACGAACATTATTCAGAAGCCGCGATTAAAGGATTTATGACTGTAAAAGAGAGGCTTAGGGAGTTAACTGGATATGAAAGCTCTACAGATGCTTTTGGTAAAGGTGGGCTACACATAAACGGCGCGTCAGCAGAACACGTTAACCCGGACTATCAACAGGCTGCCAAGTTTTTATTAATGTCAATAGACATGTTCAGAAATGAAGGTGTTCATAGTAAGTTTGGTTCTGCATCCGGTTCACAAAGATCATATGAATTTCTTACATTGAGTTCGCTGGCAATGAATTTATTAGAATCTACAGAACAGCCAGAAGATCCTACTTTTTAATTAGCTTTATAAAAACTAGGACAAGTTTAAACTACTTAATATAGTTACGTAGTGTTCTAGTAAGTGTGTGAGTTAAATTTGATTATTTGCGACTGAACTTTTTAATTTTTACTTTAGATATTTTATGATTGTCAGTTTTAGATTGAGTCACCATTTCTAATCTAATGTCGTCAATTAAACCTTTATAATTTTTTAAATATGATGTTGTAGCTCCAGATAATGCAGCATACTGCATGTAAGGTAAAGCATCTTTAATAGCAGGCAACCCCATGACTTTTTTCATTGCACTTACTGCTCTTTTTGGACCAACTATTGATGCTGATGAAGCTAAAAACTCTACGTTGTCTTTATAAAACGATTTTTTTTCTGCTGCTTGTTCTGAAAATCCAAAATCTATAATCCAAGGTAATTTCGTTGAATTTTCTATCATTATGTTTGCAGTACGCAAATCCTTATGAATGATTCTATTATCGTGTAATAGTTTAATCTGTTTCCAGGTATCCGTGAGCATCTTATCAGTTACTTGTGATTTGTTAAGCCTGTCTAGTCCTTTTGCATCAATCCGGTTTGTAGCTAATGCGTAGTTATTGTGTTTTATACGGTATACACCTAGAAGCTCAGGAGCACGCACCCCGGCTGAGTTCTTAGCTAGAATTGTTAGAAAGGCTTCATGTTCAATAGTTCTTTTCGGAGTAAAAGATGGAGTTTCGTCTTCTAGACGGTTATAAAGTATTCTTCTAGAAATTTTAAATAACCAATCAGCAGCGTTGTTGTCCTGGTTAAAGACTTTTACAAATACTGGCCCTTTGTCATACTTTCCAAAAAAAGGGACAGATCCACGAGCATCAACTTTTGCTGGCTTTAGCACAAGGCCTGACAGACCGCCTTGCCTGAGCTTCATTTCTAGCTCTTTTATATCTACTGGATGGTAAACTGAACCAAATAATAATGAAACCAGACTAAAACTAAACAATCCAACTGCATAACCTCCGACCATATCAATAGGTAGGTTAAATTCTAGATAAATTCCAGATATAAATACCGTAAATAAACCAAAAACTAACCATTTTCTTCGTGATCTAGACACGTAAAGCGCAAGCGTAAGAGCAGTAGCGGTGGCAACGGATGCATATATAGAAGGAAAGTCAAAGTTAGTAAATTCGAAATGAGATAAATTATTGGTTATCTCAATACCTGAGCGCGAACTCTTAACCCAATTTTGTAGGATTACGGATAAAATTGCTGCCAAAGTTGCTGATGTTGCCAGTCTAAAGGCTATGCTTCTACGTTTAGTGAACAGAAAGAAAAGGCTTAAAAGAAGAGCAAAGGATAGAGAGCCTAGAAATAGTGCAGTTCCAAATAAAGGCGTCAATAGACTAGGAAGATGAGAAACAATATTGAAAATAAGCACTTCTAGCGGTCCAACGCTGACATTTGTAGCTATAAGCTCTGTCAGAAAAAACAGTAAAAATGCACCCATTGCATAAAAAACGTAAATCGGGTTCCTAGAATAGATTATTGGGTTGCTCTGCTTTTTCATTTGTCAGTAGTATCTATCAGTAAATTTTGTAAGTCAATAAACTATCGTTTTATGTCTTTATATTTAAAGCGAAAAAGTATAGGTATAATTTTGTCCGGAATACTAAGTATGCGGTCAAAAAATGTTTGGCTTCCAAGTTTATTTACTAAAACAGAGGTAACACCCATCCTATTAGAGCCCCAGATATCTTGGACTAATCTATCACCAATCATGGCTATTTGATTGGGTTTTAATCCAGACATTTCTATCAGCTTTTTGTAGTATACTTTTCTTGGTTTAAATATTTTTCGACCATCTGAGCACATAATTCCTTTTGCTTCTATTTGTTTAGCAATGTTATTTACGTCATCAGTAAGACTTCTATTTGTGGCAATATAATAGTCGATTTTTGAATTAATTAGACTTTCAACAACTGAACTATCAATTTTTCCACTATCTCTTGCAAGTATTGTATGATCAATATCAAAAAAACAGGCCTTTATGCCTTCTTTATGTAGGTGCATAAAATCTATATCCTTAGCAGTTTGAGACATATAAATTGGGAGGAAATTAAACTTTGATTTTCTTGAAATTACTCTCATAACTTACATTGTTTCATACTTCATAGAGTCATGAAAAATGATAATAGCCATATAAGGTATTCCTAGTAATCAGTCAAAAATAATAGATTAATGATAAGTACTGAATTTCGAAATATAACTGACTTCTGTTTTCTATTGAAATCAAGAGTATAATAAAAATATAATAAGGAGGATATTTTGATTGAAAAAAATACAGCCAAACCTGGCAATAGCTCCATAGTGACCATATTCAACATAAAAAGAAATGATAGGTATGAAAAAATTAAATAAAGAATACTATTATATGGACGTTAACTTTGAAAAAAGGACATTATTGAAGTGGGGAACCACGCAGAACGCAACTCTTACGGGCGACACAGATAATCCAAAAGTTCATAGAATATTTTTAACAAAAGGTCAGTACAATAAATTTTCTAAAAAAGTGAAAACATTATGAGTAGATTTAAAAAAGTTCACGATGAGCTGTATATGCTTATAGAGTCAATGTCAGAAAAGGAACTATTAGAAAAGAATGTATATAACTTTACAAGGTCATCTGATCTAGCTACTTATGTAAATTCAGCAACTGCATCACATTATCGTTCGGCAAGACACCATATAAATAAGTGGTGGAAAACAAGGTCAAACAGTTGAACCTATGAGTCCGATAATAGATTTTTTAAGTAAACTGCCAAAAGAAGAAAAAAGTGCATTTCAACGGATTATTGACATAGTTAGGGAGTGTATCCCTGAAGTTAAGGATAGTTTAAGCTATGGAATGCCTACTTTAAAGATAAATGATCGGCCATTAATTGGCTTTAGCTCAAACAAGTATGGCTTAAACATTTATCCATTTGATTCAAGAGTAATAACCGATTTAAAGAATGAACTAGATGGTTTTGAAACCTCAAAAGGCGTTATTAGGTTTACTATAGATCAGCAACTGACCGAAGAACTTATAGTCTTAATTATTGACACCAGACTTGGTTATATTAAGAAATAATTCAAACTTCCTATTTAAAAAGCCAATTAAGCAAACCCCTTGTTATTATATGTTTACAAACCTAAATCAAGGAGAGCGTATGTCAAAGTTTATTTTACTATATAAAGGACCTGCCACGGATCCACAAGATATGGATGAAGAAAAAAGGAATGGAATTATGCAAGCTTGGAAAGTATGGATGGAGAATATGGGGGAAGCTTTGGTAGATGTGGGTGCACCAATGTTTAATGGAGAATCCGTTGTAGATGGTGGAAGTGAAGGTAGAGCACCGTTAATTAGTGGATATAGTATTATTCAGGCAGAAGATATTGATGCTACTAAAAAACTAGTTTTTAATCACCCATTTCTAAGTGATAAAACAGGCGAGTTTAGCGTAGAAATTTATGAACTGGCCAGTGCGCCAATGTAAAATTTAAATGAGAATTTATGAATAAATCTAATAATGATTTTAAACCAGAGTTAAGTCCTAAAGAGATGCTTGAGCTAGGCGTATTTGGTGGTGCATATTTTAAGACAATTCCGAAGGATTTACCAAAAGCATGGTTTAAAAACGCAAGACTATCAAAAACAGGTAAACCAGAATCTGAACTAAACTTTTTTGAAGTTAATGCATCTCAACCGCTAAAAGTTTGGCAAGAAAAGGGCTGGATAAATCCAGTGGATCCATTGGGTTGGTTTCAATGGTATTGTCGATATTTTCAAGGTAGAAGAATTGAGGATGAAGACGACCGGCAAATTAAAAGGTGGAGGGCTATGAATAGACATATAGCACAAGTTAAAAAAGGCTGTTACTCAGGAGACCTTACCTGTCGTCGTAAACAGAGACAGGCACTATTGCACTGGGCGATTGATAGCCGAAAACTTTAGTTTAAACTTCAAATTCACTATCAAAATGTCTTCTACAGAAACTGCGATGAATATCTTCTCCAACAACTTCTGCAACAATACTGCTCGCAAGTCCGTTGCCCTGCTTAATTAACTGCCTATTTTTCAGGTAGTCTTTAGACAGTCTACCCATTTTATATACGCCGTAACCTGAATAACCTGTAGCTATGGCTATAGATTCAGGTGAGGCACCTTCTCCACCCAACAAAGAGGTCAGGCTTAAAATCATTGCACCTCCAGCTACACCTATAGCTCCAACCGCTCTAGATTGTCTGACTGATCTTTTGTCTGCTTCAGCTTGTAAATGCTCTGCAAATTCTCTCTGGGTTTGGACCATTGAAAGTTCTGTAATTAAGTGACCAATTTTCTGAGGCGTATCTTGTTTTATTTGAGAACTAATCTTCTCAATTTCGCCTTCAGGGATATCACTACCAAATATATCTATTAAGTCCATTAGTGCTCTTTCTGTAGAAGCTTCAACAGTTTTTGAATCAAGTCCTGGTGTAACAGAAGTAACCAGGCTTTTTTGTCTTCTATTCACAATTGGTCTAACTGGTTCGGTAAACTCTTCTTCCGGAACCCTTACAGTAATGTCAATACTCGGGCTGCCATCTATATTGTTATATTCATCACTACCACCTTCAATAACAGGTGTTAAGGGGATGACTTTATAGGCTTGGTGAGCTCGTTCTGTCATGTGTAGATGTCCCCAATTGTAGGGAATACTATATTCAATTTCTGGTGTTTCATTATTTGATATTTTTTTCATTGATTTAAATCTCCTTTAAAATTAATTATTGATTTGTAGTTTCTCTAAGTCTGCTGTAAAACTCGTGAATTTCAGATATTGTACTACTTCCATCACCAACAGCCGAAGCAACTCTTTTTATCGTTCCGTAACGTATATCTCCAGCGGCAAATAATCCGGGAATTGAAGATTCATGACCGAATGGAGCTCTACCACCATTGGTTCTTTCAAACTCACTTAGATCATCCTCTGGAATATTTCCTCCTGTTAAAACAAATCCTCTATCGTTTTTAGCCACACTATCTGGTAACCAAAGGGTGTTAGGCTGAGAGCCGATCATGACCAATAGTCTGTCAGCTTGTACAATTTTCTCTTCACCATCTTCTTCTAAGGTTATGGTTTCTAAAGCGGATTTTCCATCAACAGCGGTTACAATTGTGTTAGTGTGAATTTCAACATTCGATGCTTCTTCAAGTGGTTCGATAAGGTATTCGCTCATTTTTGCATCTAAACTATCGCCACGAATGACTATGTGCACTTTGCAATCCGTAAACTTTCTTAAATGCTGAACTGCTTGGCCTGCACTATTGGCTCCTCCTACGACGTAAATAGTTTGACCTTCAAAGTTTTCGTTTAGGTTTGGAGAGCCATATTCCACACCTCTTCCAAGCCATGCAGGAAGATTTCGTGCGTCAAGTGGACGGTTTTGCACACCCATAGCTAGAAGAACTGTTCCACCGATGAAAGATCTATGCTTATCGGTTTCTACTCTAATTCCATCTTCTGTGGTACTGACGTCTGTTGCTCGGTAGGGTGCTAGAAATTCAGTTTCAAATCTAGCGGCTTGATCAACCATTTGAAACATTAGGTCTGGACCGCTAATTCCATCTGGGAATCCAGGATAGTTTTCTATTAAAGATGAGGTACCAGCTTGGCCTCCTAACCTTGGGCTTCCTTCAAGCACTAAAGTATCAAGACCTTCAGACTCCGCATTTATAGCTGCAGCTAGGCCTGCTGGGCCACCACCAATTACAATTAGCTCATGTTGCTCTTTTTCATGAGAATTATTTTTTTGCATATAAAAACACCTCCTTTGATGTTTAGGTTTAAGTAATTCGCCTTAGTTCGCGAGTTGCTTGTCCCTAACACTCGGAGGTGTTGGCTTGGGCAATGCTGTTTCGGTAATCAGCAGGAACACTTTATGTCCTTACTGATTAGAGCCTCAAAATCTCCAGTAATACCTATTATAGGCTAAATATAGAATATGTCAAGTTTATTTTGTATATTATGTATATTTACTAAAAAATAATTATCTTTTAAAATATAAGACTATTATCAAATCCAGATATGTTGTAGATGAATTAGTTGGCAGATATTCAAGGCACGCTACAATAAATGAAACAATTGCAAAAGTTATGAATTACTAGGAAGAAAGAGTTCGCAAACCGGAAGTTATTAGCAGAGACAGAGAAAAAATAGATATTAGAGCTTTGTCTGATAACGAATCTTCGGACTAGCAACTAAAAGGTGTCTGTAGAGATAAAGAAGTAGCTGAGTATTTTTTTCCATATGCTGGAATGCAAGATAAAATTTTCGAGAGAGAATACCTTCCTCATGCCAAGGTGGTGTATGAATCTTGCCCAGTTCAAAAAGAGTGTCTTGAAGCCGCAATTGAAAAAAAAGGAATATGCACATGGTGGAGTATGGGGTGGTTTAAGCTCCAAAGAAATTGATAAATTAGTTAAAAATAGGGTAGCTGCTAGACAAAGACAATCTCGAAATAAATACTAAATATTTTAAAGACTAATTTCCAGAAGTCCAATAGTCCATGACTATACTTAAATCCACCAAGCCTACACTGCCGTCTCGATTAACGTCTGCACGGGGGTACTGATTAGGTAACCATTTGTCTCTCCAATTGCCCAATAATATACTAATGTCGATTAAACCAACTGAACCATCTTCATTTATATCTGACCTAGCTTCGTAATTTGGCGGCTGGGGTGGTGTATCCGAAGTTGCGTAAGAGGCTTCAGACCACTTGCAGTAATATTTTGATTTACTACCGTCATCACATGTCACAGTTGGAGGCTCTATTACGTATAGATTGTCTTCTTGGATTAATCCTCTCAGTAGCTTAGAGCCATCTGAATTCTCATGGAAACCTAACTGGTTCCACAGAGCCTTATCCTTAGGATTTTCGGCACCAGAAACCTGGATACCAGCACCATAACCGCTGGTATCTACAACTATGAAACCATAATCCTTTAGCGCAGTAGCCACAATTCTAGCAGTGTTTGCCAATTTAGGATTGTTATTAAACCTTTCTTGTGAATTAATCCAACTATCAATTTCCTGAATAGACATATCTAATGCAAAACGAGTTCCTTCCGGTACAGTCTTATCTAATGTATAAAGTTGATCATATGGTGAGGATAGATAATTTGGTATTGTTTTGTCGCCGTGTTCTAATTTGCTAGCTGGCGCTAAAGCAATGCCACAAGTATTACCTTCAGCATCAGTGCCTTGCTGTGACTTAGTACAGGGTGGGCCATACATTGTATTAGGCATTGACACACCAAGAGCATGCTTGATCTCCCCTGCTAGTATTTCCTGTGGCCTAGTAAAAGTAATCATTTTGGAAAAGCCTACACCACGATCACCATGTAAGCCTTCAAATGTTCGGTAGTCAATTATATTGCCGTCTATATCTCTCCCTATTTGAGTGCTCATAGTACATATTCTATCTTCTGGCAAAAGTGGTCCACATTTAGCATATCTATCAAAATCAGTCTTCCAATACCCCCATATTTCATATATTCTACCGTTTGATTCATCCAATATAACAATCTCGTTATCACCCGCTTGTCCAGTTAGCCAATCTGGGTTCCAGGGAATTGGGTTATTAGGCATAGCTCTAATATTAAAAGGGTTGCTCGGATCATGCCATTTAGTGGTATCAAGATTTGATCCCCACCTGGCTGACATAACTTTGGTAGTAGTCGTGGCGTCGCTGGCCAAATATACATTTCGTGACCAGATGTTTCTAGTTCCATCTGGATCAAAAGGAGTTGGTTTAGGAAAGTCTAATCCCAATCCTAACCGACCACGCGAGTGAGCTTGCTCTGGACTACCGTCGTTGACTGTACTCCATTTGTAAAATCTTTCTGCATATTCTGCCGATTTATCATAGCGTGGCAGATCACAAACTGGTTGATTCCACACGGCATCTCCGAAAGGCACATCATAACTATAGTTTTCAACTCGATTACCACACTCTTCATCTGAGCTTGTATAGTTGCTTGTATTTTGAGGCGCGGCATTTGAGCCGGTCAACAGTAAATATCCGCTAGTTGCGAATAATCCAATAAAAGACCCCATAAGTACTAAGCTAAAGATCCTGCTTTTTGCGATCTTTTTTAAAACAGCATTCATAAGCAGTATATTATCATATGACGTATTGTTGGATATAAATTTTGTAAGTTTTACTTATAGTCGAAAATCATATTTAAATCATATTTAAATATGATTTTATGATAACATGAAATATGGAGGTTATAATGGGCACAAAAAAACAAGGTCAACAAGACGTTAGGGTACTACAACTAAATAATAGCGGTACTTATTCTGTATCTCTACCAATAAAAGAAATTAGAGAATTACATTGGCAAAAAAACCAAAGAGTAACTATAAAAAGACAGGGTAAAAAGTTAATAATCTCAGACTGGAATGGATAAAATCTGTTAGAGCAGAATTATCTTTGGTAAAATAAATTATAGATTGGTGCGTTGGCCGAGAAGTTAGGCATAGCTCTGCAAAAGCTAGTAGACGGGGGCAGTACCCGTACGCACCTCCAAAATATAATTGATTATGGAAAAGGTTGTATGTAAAATACAATCTGTTTACGGGCGAGTGGCGGAATTGGTATACGCGTTCGACTTAAAATCGAATGTCCAAAAGACGTGCGGGTTCAAGTCCCGCCTCGCCCACCAAATTTGAAAGTCTGGCTGTAAGCTAGGCTTTTTAATTTGGCTTGTATCGGGCAGATTTGAACCAGTGGCTCTCTGAGTTTTCCTTGCTTGGCATTGCGAGATGCTCTAGCTCTCGAGCAATCAAAAAATAAAAAGTTGTCCCGCCTCGCCCACCAACGAAAAGAGTCGGCATATTACCGGCTTTTTTCGTTGGAAGCGGTGCAGGGTTTGAATCCAAATCCGTAAGGCGTGTGCGAGAAATGCCGGTGGCATTTCGCAAGGAAATCTTCTTCTGACAACTTGTTGTCAAGAATGAAGTTTAGGGCCTGCCGGAGCCAGGTTCAATTCCCGCTCCGTGCACCAAATCTGGGAAAAAATTGAACTGGTCGCCTATTTGGGCGGCTTTTTTATTGGTGGGTTAACAAGACGATGAGCCTCGAAGTCTAATACTATAGTTTACTGTGCGCTTACTGCTTGTTCGCAAGCAGTTTTTTGAGCTGGATCAGTAATGCTAGCACAGGCGTTTTGTAGTGTTTCAGTGCTTTGTTGTACGCTCTCTATAGCAGCTGTGTTATCTATGAAATTGACATCACTTGGTACATCAAACACTGAATCGTCTACACTCCAAGAAACACATGTAAAATCAAATTCTTTATCTTGATCGACGCTATTATTACTCTGATTTTCTTTTTCGTCTTGTGATTTTATAACACTTAAATCTAGTTTGTAGCCTTCTTTTTTGTCTTTATCCCAAACGTACTGAGTTTTATCAACATTTAATACATTACTTTGAAGAGTCATGCCTCCTACTTGGGCAGTTGTAAAGTCTCCAAACATTCGCTGATCTGAAAAATATGCAGTTCCACTACTTCTGTTGCCGTCATCATCAGTGTAATCATAAGTACACTTTGCGTTACCGCCTCGCTCAAGTAGTTTGTTTATTGAAGCTAGTTCTTTAGTAGCTTCGTTGTTTGTTGATTCACTTGTGCTGGTTGTTTCGTTTGACGAAGATTCATCGTTATTATTGCTGAATATAAAATATCCACCAGCTCCTATTACGATTACTGCTACTACTATTGCTAACCACTTCATAAAAATCTCCTTATTATCCAGCTATCATTATACCGCTCTTTGCAAGTTTTAGCTGCTACGTTATGTAAACAGTCTAGCTAACTGAGGTTAACTTATATATAATATGAGCATATGAGTAAGTTTTATGTTTGTACAGCTATTCCGTATGTAAATAGTAAACCCCATGTTGGACACGCTGTACTGCATCTATATGCTGATGTGCTAGCTAGGTATCACCGTCAGCACGGTGATCAAGTTATGTTTTCGTCAGGTACCGATGAGCATGGCGGCAAAATAGCTGAGTCTGCTGAGAAAAAAGGTATTTCACCGCAAGAGTTAGTAGATGAGATTAGCTCAAGTTTTCAGGATGGTTTAAAAAAACTGAGTATTAGCAATGACAGATTCGTAAGAACAACTGACAAAAATCATGAAAAAAGGGCTGCAATAATATGGGAAAACCTTAAAAAAGACATATATAAAAACACATACGTTGGCATGTATTGTGTGGGCTGTGAAGAATTCAAGCCAGCTACTTATGTAAAAGACACCAAGGGTGTATGTCCAAATCATAATAGGGAATATGAAAAAGTTGAAGAAGAAAACTATTTTTTCAGACTTAGTGCTTATTCAGAGCAGATAAAAAAGGCAATAGAAGACAATGTATACTCAGTCAAGCCTGCATCACGAAAAGCAGAGATATTAGGAATGCTCAATGAAGGACTTGATGACATAAGTATTAGTAGGAGCTCTGAAAAAGTTAGCTGGGGCATACCTGTTCCAGGTGATCCATCGCAAGTTATGTATGTTTGGTTTGAAGCTCTAATGAATTACATTACAGTTATTGGCTATCCAGAGAATGAAGATTTTAAAAAGTATTGGCCAGCAGATGTACAAGTTATAGGTAAAGACATTCTTAGATTTCATGCAGCTATATGGCCAGGTATGCTCTTAGGGCTTGGTCTGCCGTTGCCAGACACACTTTTTGTACATGGATTTGTTAGCTCCGATGGTAAAAAGATGAGTAAGAGTCTGGGAAATGTGGTTGACCCGCTAGAGGTGGTAGATAAATATGGTTTGGATGCATTTAGGTATTACTTCTTGCGGTATGGCCCAAGTAATGAAGACGTAGACTTCACATGGGAAAAGTTTGAAGATGCATACAATAACGAGCTAGCAAATGAGCTTGGCAATGCAGTATCTAGAGTTGTGGCAATGGTTGTAAAGTACCAAGAAGGGGTAATTGGAGATATCCCGCCAGCTGAGCACGACACTGAACAATACCATCAAGCTATAAAAGATTGTCGTTTTGATCGAGCAATGGAGGCAGTTTGGGTTCAAGTTCGTGGCTTGAATCAATACATTGAGGAAGAAAAGCCTTGGCAAATTGCTAAAGAAGGCGACGAAGAACACCTAAAAGAAGTGCTGGCTTATATGTGTAGTGCACTACTTGAGATATCACAGCTAATAACACCATTTATGCCTGAAACTGCTAAAAAGATAGACAATGTGTTCTCTGATGGCGTGATAAGGCAGTTAAGCGAACCTCTGTTCCCTAAAGAAAATGCAGCTAAATAATTTGTAATGAGTAAGCTAGAGTTTATTGACACTCATTGTCATATACATGACGAAGAGTTTACTAAGAAGTACACAGAATCACCAGAGGAAATCATTGCTAGCTCTAAAAATGCGGGTGTGAGTAATCTTATTTGTGTAGGTACAGACTTGAAAAGTAGCTTGTCGGCTGTAAGTTTTTGCAAGGACAATAAGAATATCTACTGTTCACTAGCGCTGCATCCACATGAAGCTGAAAAATCCACCATCAAAGAGCTGGAGAGACAGGTAGAATTAATCAGAAAATCTATTAGTACGAATATAGAATCAGGAAAAATTGTTGCAGTTGGCGAATGTGGGCTAGATTATTTCTATCACAAAGATAAAGATATTCTATCAAGACAGCAAGAACTTTTACGGCTTCATTTTGAGCTTGCAATTGAATTTGATTTACCAATGATTTTCCATGTTAGGGATGCGTTTGAAGATTTTTTTAATGTATTCGATGACTATAAAGGTATTAAGGGAGTAGTTCATAGTTTCAGTGCAAGTGAAAAAGAACTGAAAGGTGTAATTGAACGAGGTTTGTATGTCGGTCTTAACGGTATAATGACATTTACCAAAGACGAAAAACAATTATCGGCTGCCAGAAAAGTGCCTGAAAATAAACTAATTTTAGAAACCGACGCACCTTTCTTGACCCCTGTGCCATTTCGTGGTAAAATCTGCAAGCCAGAGCATGTGGTGTTAACGGCGCAGTTTTTAGCTGATATTAGAGGTGAAAATCTCGAAATTATTAGCAAAAGTTCGACCAAAAATGCTAGAATGCTTTTCGGTATATAGGTCTTTATAAAGATTAGAGAAGTATGTTTGAAGAGTTAAAATCAGTATTCGAATCTCAACTACCTCAGCTAGGAGCTGAGGCTTTTAGTGTTCATGACACGCTGCAAGGTAGGGTTGACGATCTGACGCATTCAGTAAACGCAGTAAACAGCGTAATTGATTCTATGTCTGCTTCACAGGTTAGTAGAATGGATAGAGTTAAGGATATCGCAGTAAATACTGATGTACTTCTTGCTCAAACTGTAAAAAGAGAAAAGGACCTTTATAATGCAGAAGTAGTAAGCAATATGGCAGCTGGTAATTCATTAGGTTTTAGAAAAGACGATCCGAGTGAAATAATTGCAAAAAACGATAAGCTTGAACACGATATAGAACATGATGAACTTACCGATAAACAAAGACGAACCAATGAAGCTAATCAAAGAATCAGAGAACTGCACAGCTTGAATGATAATAACTTTGCCTTAGGTGCTTAAAAACTATGAATATATTTACGCATTTTTTTAAAAACTCTTCTAACACCGCTGAAAAAAGAAAGCAACAAATAATAAATGACTTAATTAGAAGAGAGTCGGTAATCAATCAAGATATATTTGGTAAGCTTCCAAAAGGTACGAAAAGGAATTTTTTCTGCCTAGATAAAAATACTTGGGTTTGGTATGAGGAGTGGATTGATAATAATAAACGCAAACAACAATCAACAACTAAATACATAATTAGATCTAGTGAGATTCTGAAGTCACAAAACGGCGGGGCCTATCATAGACTAAACTTTGAAGAAGCAGAAAACTTCCAAAAAGCCACAAACCTTTACGTTGATAACGTAAAAAAAGAACTCTATGCTACTAGAGGTTAGTAAACCTGACATACAATTTAAATTAAGCTAATATTTATCATATGAAACAAGTATATTTAGATTTTGCAGCCGCAACCCCAATGCGTGATGAGGTAGTTGATGCAATGGGGCCTTTCTTTAAAGAATCTTTTTACAATCCGTCTTCTTTGTACCAACGCTCAAAACAAGTCAAAGACGATCTAGAAAAAGCAAGGACGAGGGTTGCTCAAACCATTGGCTGTAGGCCAAGCGAGGTAATATTTACCGCTGGCGGAACAGAGTCGGATAATCTTGCTATTAACGGTGTCATGGAGAAGCATCCAGGCAAAAATTTAATAGTTAGTGCAGTAGAGCACGAAGCAGTTAGACAGCCAGCCGAGATTTATAAATGTAAGATTTCTCCTGTAGATAAAACAGGTGAAGTTAAACTAGACAAGTTAGAGCAACTGATAGATAAGGATACGGTGCTTATTTCGTGTATTTATGCCAATAACGAGGTCGGCACTGTTCAGCCAGTTAAGGAAATTTCAAATATCATTAAAAAGGTTAGAAATAGTAGACGCATTAGTGGTATGAAAACACCACTCTACCTTCACATAGATGCAGCCCAAGCACCTTTATACTTAGATATAAATGTTGCTAGACTTGGCGTGGATTTGATGAGCTTAAATGGCGGCAAGATCTACGGTCCTAAACAATCAGGAATTTTATATGCTAAAGCAACGATTGAGCTGAACCCGCAAATTACTGGTGGCGGTCAAGAAAGAGGCATGAGAAGCGGCACTGAAAATGTTGCTAATATAGCAGGTTTTGCAAAAGCGTTAGAGCTTGCTGCTGATAAAAGAAAAGTTGTAAATAAAAACACTAAATTTTTATCTGATTACTTCAAAAATGAATTAAAAACAAGTTTTCAGGCAATAGTTAATGGTAGTAGCAAAAAAAATATACCAAACATAATTCATGCAACTTTTGAAGGACAGGATAACGAAAGACTGCTATTTTCTTTAGATGAACTCGGTGTAATGGCTGCAACTGGGTCTGCTTGCAGTGCAAGCAAGGAAAGATTTTCTCATGTTTTAAGAGCTATGGGAGTTAGTGAAAAATCAGGTCGATCAAGCCTGCGTTTTAGCCTCGGATGTGAAACGACAAAAGAAGACATAGATTATGCACTCTCAGCTTTAGCAAAAATTTTAAATTGACAAGAATAATCCTTCGGAAAATACGGAAATCAAATTCGGATGATCTAATAACATTTAAAAGCAGTAATTTCAATCAAGATATAACTAGCCTACTAAAAGCAAAAGCGGTATACTTAAATTCAGTAGGCCAAACCTATTTTTTAAATTATGCTGCAAAAAATCAAATCAAAAATATCATTGAAACGAGTCCTAGCCCTAACAGGTTTGTTTATCTTATTTTCTTATTCTCTTTCTGTTCCTGCTTTTGCTCAAACGATAACACAGGGCTACTCCTCGGACGGTGACATTCAGAGAGCAACTATTGTATCTGTAGATTCTGAAAATCCAAAAAAGGTAGAGCCGGCCTCATTAGATAACCAAGATAGAATACACGGTGTTGTAGTCGGTCAAAACGATGCTCCATTTACATTGTCAACCGAGGATGAAAAAACTTTTGTTGCTACGACAGGAAGATTTGAAGTTTTTGTTAGCAATGAGAACGGAGTGGTTCAAGAAGGAGACTTTATAACTATCTCAAGGGTTGCAGGAATAGGTATGAAGGCAGGTGAGGAAGATATTTACGTTCTCGGTAAAGCTTTAAGTGGATTTGATGGCGAAACCGCGGTTTTGAGTACTACAAATATTGATGATGGTGGTGTAGAAAAAAAGGTGGCAATTGGCAGAGTACAAGCAGATATAAGTGTTAGTGGTAACCCGCTTTTTAAACCAACCCAGGCCAATTTACCTGGATTTCTTGAGAGAATAGCTGAAAATATCGCTCAGAAACCAGTAAATCCGACAAGAATATACATAAGTATATTAATACTCATAGTATCTTCCGTAGTGGCTGGAACTTTGTTGTACTCAGGTATTAGAAGCGGAATTATATCAATCGGCCGTAACCCTCTTTCGAAGAAATCAATCACAAAAAGTCTTATGCAGGTCATATTAACAAGTGTAATTATTTTGTTGTTGGGTGTTTTTGGGGTATATTTAGTATTAAGAATTTAATCTAGCGGTGGGAGCGCTCTAACAGATATAAAGTGAGCTTAGGATTACTAATAGCGATTATTGTTGTAATAGTTGGTCTAACGACTATTATTATTTGGTTTATATTTCACCCACGTGAGGCCAAACCAAAAAAGAAAAACGCCATCGAAGATCTAACAGATAAGGCAAAAGATGATGTTGAGCACATATTTAATGACGATTTTCGTGAAGAATTACGTAACAGGGGTAGACTACATTTTGAAAAAATAATAGGTGAGAATGCTATGTTCTTGCAGCAGGACTTACGACTGACAACTAGTCAGCTAAATGAGTTCATGAGAAGTGAAATCACTCACGTGCTAAAAGAAGAGTTTTCTAAGTACGAACAGTCAATAAACGATGCAAAACAGCTGGCTATTGATTCAATTCAAAAAACTCAAGACACGATTGAACAACAAAGAGAACTTCTAACAGGCCAATTAAATGAACAGCTTAAGGCAGAAAAAAGCCGCAGTTTAAGTAGATTTGAATCTCATATGGCTGATATTGTTAACCACTACGTATTAGAGGCCGTAGGTGAACAGATAGATCTTAGTGAGCAATTAGATTTTATCTTGTCACAGATGGAGCGAAATAAACAGGCGATTATTGAGGATATTAAGAATGGTGCATAGGCTTAGACTAGGGCATCGAGGATAAAACATAAATGAATCCTTTGACTTTACCAGTTACGGTTGTTAGTCCAACAGACATAGCTAGACTGTTGCGTGAAATTGAATCAATAGACAATTTCTTCAGACAATCGGCCATTAGACAGTCCGGAACACCAAATGCATTGCCAAGACTAAGTAAGTTGATGGACAGTTTTGTGACAAATAATCAGTTAAATTTACTGCAAGAAGAAGATAGGCAAAAAATATCACAACTTTTAAGTGAGCTACATAGCTCTGCTCCCGTGCTTCATGTTAGTTTTAGTGTCGATCCACCAGGTCCTTATATTCAAAAGATTGTTGCGTGGCTAAGAAACAACATTAGCCCGTATGTATTAGTGACCGTTGGGCTTCAGCCCAATATTGGTGCGGGTTGTGTGGTTAGGACTACAAATAAACTTTTTGATTTTAGTTTACGAGAATATTTTGATGAGAAACGAGGCTTTTTCATAGATAAGCTCCATACAGCTATCACAGAGTCAGATTCAGGTGCAGAAAATCAAGTAGTTGAAGCGCCAGTCCAGATAAAGTCTTCTGTTCAAGATAGGGTTACCAAATGAGTCTAACAACTGGTAATCAACATTTTGATAAACTAATTGAAGCTGAAAAGCCAGTCGGTGAAGTGATTGGTGTTGAGAAATTTTTAATCAAAGTCAAAGGTCTGCACCCATGCAGAATTCATGCTCTTGTGATGTTCGATGATGGGAGCAAGGGTTTTGTACACCAAGTAACGCAAGAATATGTTTTGGTTCTTCATTTGGGTGACGTCGAGCTTAGGTTAGGCAGCATAGCGGTATTGCAACACGAACAGCTAGTTAGCAAAGTGGGTAAGGATTTTATTGGTCGTGTCATTACTGTTACAGGCGAACCATTAGATGGCAAGGGGCCAATTGCTGCTGATTCCGTGTGGCCTGTGTTTAATCCTGCACCAGCTTTACATGAAAGAAAGCTGTTGGATACCCAATTGGAAAGCGGAGTAACAGCGTTAGATGCTCTATTCCCTGTTGTTAGAGGTCAGCGTATGACTCTATTAGGCGATAGTAAATCAGGAAAAAGCACCTTAGTAACTCAGTTAACAATCAATCAGAAAAATACAGATCAAGTAGTAGTCTACGCCCTTATTGCAAAAAGAAGAAGTGATGTCGATACTTTACTTAGTCGTCTAAAGGAGACAGGTGCTCTAGAAAAAGCCATAGTGGTTGTTTCAACCATGTTTGAATCATTAATTATGAGCTACATTGCACCTTACGTAGCATGTGCAATGGCAGAATATCTATGGCAAGAGTTGGGTCAAGACACAATTATAATTTACGATGATTTAACATCACATGCACATGCTTACCGAGAAGTTGCTCTATTATCAGGTGTAAGTCCAGGACGAGATAGCTATCCGGGTGATATGTTTTATGCCCATTCTAGTTTGCTGGAACGAGCAGGTAGATTAGAAAGAAATGGCGCTCACTTAACTAGTTTGCCTCTGGTAAATGCGGCAGGTGGTGATATTACTGCATATTTGCCGACTAATATTATGTCGATAACTGATGGTCAGTGGATTCTAGATATGGATATATTTCGTAATGGTATCAGGCCTGCACTGAGTATGGGTCTAAGTGTTACTCGTGTTGGAGGGGTGGGTCATAATAAGAGGCAAAAAGCATTAGCAGCTCAAACACTGAAAATGCTAGCCGATTATAGGCAGTCAGAAGAATTTTCTCATTTCGGTTCAGAATTAGCTAAAGAAGCCAAAAGAGCTCTAGACACAGGTAAAAGAGTTTTCGAATTATTGACTCAAAGTCCTACAGAAGTTTTTTCATTTACTGCACAACAATTAATGTTAGATATTACTCTAAATCTTGAGGATGGCGAAAAATTAGATATCGGCCAGCTAAAGCTAGCTGTCAACGAAATAGTCAACGAAGTTAAAGACGATACAGACGAGGCTTATGAAGCTGCTAAATCTAAACTGAAAAAACAGAGTGTAACTAAAGCTGAATTGGAGACTGAAAAAGCTGATAAAGAGTCTGTGGAAAAAGAGAATGAACAACCAAAAGAAGAATCCAAATCTAAGAAAGATGAACCTGAAAAAGACTCCAAAAAACCGTCAGAAAAAGAGGATAAAAAATGAGACATCCTACCGACATTGAAAGAGATAAGAAATCTATATCAACTTTAGTGGAACTTACCGGCGTTTTCGAAGGAATAGCTAGTATGCGCATTGCACAGATTAAGAATCAAGTACTACAAGCGACAGAGTTCTTCAATGATCTATGGGGTATTTACTCGCAACTAAGAGTCGATAGTCTATTTAGATTTGGACGTAGTCAGTCTGGGGAAGAAGTCTTAAGCAAGGACTTGTATATATTGATTACTGCTGAGGGTGGTTTCAGTGGCGACATTGATCAGAAGCTGATTAAAGCTATGCAAAAGTCCTATAATAAGGATAAGCACGATATAATTGTTATTGGTCATCATGGTGCTATGCAGTTAGCTCAAAGAGGAATAAGTTTCAAGAAATATTTTAAGCTTCCATCCAAGGACAAAAATATTAATGTCGCGCCGATAATTCGTTATGTTCAGCAATATCAAAAAACCACGGTTTTTTACCAGCAATACATCTCATTAATGGTTCAAGACGTTAAGCAAATTGAGCTGTCCGCAGCCGTGCAGCAACAGGGTGAGGATAGTGAAGAAAAGGATAAAAAAGAAATAATTACTGCAGATAATACAATTTTTGAGCCATCTATGTACAACGTGATAGATCACTTAGAGAGATCAATGCTTCAGATTGCCATGAGTCAGCTAATCTTAGACTCGAAACTTGCTCAGTACGCCAGTAGATTTAGAGCAATGACCGCGTCGCATGAAAGAGCAGAAGAAAGTCAAGGTGATCTCAGGCTCGAATACAACCGCGCTAAAAGAGCAATCAAAGACCAAAGGCTCAAGGAAATTATTAATGGTATGAGAAAGTCAAAGGCTGCAGCATGAGCATAGGTTACGTAGTATCGATAAAGGACTTGGTCGTTAGAGCCCAATTTGATGAAGAGTGTCCAAGAATTGGAGAGATGATAAAGGTAGAAAATAATTCTGAAAAACCTACAGAGCTTCTAGTAGATCATCTACAGCCGGGAGGTATAGCTTTTTGTCTTAATGTAAGATCAGATAGAAATATAGAAAAAGGTATGGCCGTAAGTACAACTGGTCTAGGTGTTGAAATACCAATAGGCGACCCCACCATAGGTCGAATATTAGATGCACTTGGCGATCCACTTGATGGTCAGCCTGCAATTACTGGTGATAACATTCAGAAAAAGGATATTTTGAAGCTACCCCCAAGGAGCACTGATTTTTCAATGTCTAAAGAAGAAATTTTAGAGACAGGGATAAAAGTCATAGATTTCTTCACGCCGTTCGTAAAAGGTCGAAAGATTGGCATTATCGGTGGAGCAGGCGTTGGGAAGACGGTTCTAACCATGGAACTTATCAATAATATAGCTCAAAGTGGTGGAGGTTTATCATTCTTTGCCGGTATAGGAGAGCGTATACGTGAAGGACATGAGCTATGGGATACGTTGCGCGAGAATGATCTGCTAAAGAACACCTGCATGTTCTTTGGGCAAATGAATGAAAATCCAGTACAGCGTGCACTTATTGGTATATCGGCAGTTGCAGGAGCAGAGCATTTTCGAGACAAGCAAAATAAAGATGTACTATTTTTTGCTGATAATATGTATCGTTTCGTCCAAGCAAGTAATGAGCTGTCTACAATCTTAGACCAAGTACCTAACGAAGGTGGTTACGAAGCAGCTATATTCTCTGACGTCAAAACTCTGCAGGATAGATTAAGCTCAAATGAGAACGGGTCTATAACAAGTGTCCAAACTATATATGTTCCTGCTGATGACTTAAGTGACCCAGCTGTGCAGATGATTCAGCATGAGCTTGATTCAACAATTGTACTTTCTAGAAAAATCGCCGAACAGGGGATTAGACCAGCGGTTGACTTAAACCAAACGTCTTCTTCTTTACTTACTCCAGATATTGTAGGTGACAGGCATTACATGTTAAGCGTACAAGTCATGGCTCTGTTACAGAAGTACGAATCATTAAGAGGTATTATTGCAATTATTGGTGAAAATGAGCTGTCACCCGCTGATAGAGCAGACTATGCAAAAGCAAAAAAACTGATAAAGAACTTTACACAAAATATGAATGTCATGACGAAACATAATGGTATCGAGGGCGAATTTTATACTAGAGAACAAACTCTGCAAAGCATAGAAGAAATTATTGTTTAGGTAGATCATGGCCAAAAAAGAGGACATAAAGCCGCAGCAACAAGATTCAAATATTGATAAGAAATCTAAGGATGAAAAGCTACCTACTCCCGATGAGGGTATGATGTGGGTGAGGGTTTACTCGCCTTACCAGTCATATTTTAACGACCAAGCATCAAGTATTAGTGCGGTTAACGAAACAGGACCTTTTGACATTTTGCCAAAACATCACAAGTTTCTAACTCTTTTAGCTGCCTGTGAGCTAGTTATAAACGCTAAAGACGGAGAAGAAAAAATCAAAATTTCTCGAGGGATAATGTATGTTAAAGAAGACAGGGTGACCGTGTTCTTGGATGTTTGATCAAGTATATTTGTCAATAACCTAGTCAATAGCAATGTAGTCAAAAGAAACAGAACCTGGCGCAAGTCCAGCACTGACAGCAATAGTAAATCCTGTGTTTGTTCTGCTGCTTAAGTAAAATTTTTGTGAACCTGTAACTGGCCCAGAACCCAAAGAAGCTACTGGTGTTATTACAACGTGTGGATTGCCGTTAAACGCGCTTGTAAAGTTAACAAAGGCTAAGTTGCCTCCTCCTGCGCCAGAACCAACATTTATTGTTATTGTTCCTGCAGTATCAGTTCCGCTAATAGTGACGGTACCACCAGATCCTATTGCGCTTCCGCCCGAAACTGAAGGTGTTCCCCCTCCTGCGTCTATGTGTCTATTGAATGAGATATCCCCATTAATATTTAGAGAATCTACATTGAGTGCTGGAGCAGAAATTGGTCCTCCGAAGGAGGCCTGACCATTTACTGTTAAGCCTTGTTGAACAGTTAAAATTCCTTGAACATTAGCATCGCCACCTATGGATAAACTATTTAGCTGAACCTCATCAAACTGGCTAGTACCTGATACTGTAATTCCTGGTAAGCTTAGATCACCACCTACTTTAATGGGCCCTGCAACATCTAGTCCATCTCTAATTAGTACTTTACCGGCAAAAACTGCATTGCTTTCCACGGTTAACAACTGTTTTGGGTCACCAACTGTTGCTTCATTGCCTATTAAGTTGTCTATAGCTTCTTTTGTTAGCTCTTGAGTTTCAATTGAGTCTTGAATCTGTTTTTGTTCGTTGCTTTTCTGCATAACCACGAACATTATTATTAAACTCGCTACGACTAAAAGAATAAAAAGCAACAAGTACACATTTATACGTGCTGCCAATCTACTTAACATAGAACCAGGTGAATGTTTCTTTTTTTTACCTTTTTCGCTGTCTTTGTCTGATTCGTTTGAGCTATTAGGTTCGGCTGTTACCGTTGTGTCTTGATTTTCTAGCGAGTCTAGTTCGTTGTTTTCTTCGTTTTTGTCCATATAAATAAAACGCTTTTGTTTATCCTTGCAATCATTGTATATTATCCGATTGTTAATGTCACGTCATCAAACCATAATCGGGTTGTAGATTTTTAATCATTGTGTCATACTTACTTTGAACGAGGGTATATGGCAGCATACAACCATCACATAAATACACATCACAGAACAAAAAGAGCAAAAAGAATAAAGAGGTTTAGCTTTGCTTTATTAGCGCTTCTATTTTTAGGTGCTGGGGCTGTAGGTGTTGACTGGCTACTAACTAACTTAAAAGCAGAGGATACAGTAGTGAGTTCATCTTCCAGTGCCACTGTACAGTCAGCAAGAATCAATATATTTCAATCTCCATATTTCAGATTTCAAGCTGACGATAACTGGAAAGAAGTAACGGATGAACTAAATTTGTCTGATGGAGATTCCCCTCAATATTTATACCGAAGATTTGATAAAAACTTTATTGAACATGAAATATGGATAACCGTAAATTTACCAGAAGACTATAGAGTAGAAAGACACAATGTCCCAACTAGGATATTGCCTGTAAGAATAGAGTCTGATGGAAAGCTTGCACAGCTGAGCTCTACCTCGAATTCTTGTTTGGAAGTTTTAGATAAAAAGAACCCTTTTTTGGAGCCGCATGTTTTGGTACAACATGATATTGAGTATTTCTGTAACCCAAACACCAATGATTATACTGTAGCTGTCGGAGTCCCTGGCAGTACGACTAGACTCGAAATGCCAACTAATAGTAGTGGCGCAAATGGAAAAGTAACAATGACAATAACCTATAGAAACATAACGGCCAATCCAGATAGTCGTGAATTTGAAGATGTTCTTAGGACGTTCAAGTCTATCTAGTGCTCTCTTGTGGATAAATCGTAACAATAGACTTGACTATTATTTAAAGCCAATGATAAAATTAACCCGCTAACGCTAAAACAAAAACAAAACAACAAGGAGAAAATATGAAGCAATCTTTTGCTAGTGCTAATAGTAGATTAGATCTACGTAAAGCAGTAGCTTTGCTACAAGCCGCTATATTAGTGGTAGCAGGGTTAGTACCCCTGTATATGGTTAGTATGACTTCGGCGGCTCAAATGACGAACCGAAGTGCAACTATCGACAAATCTTATGTAAGCGCAACAGATGTTGAGTTTGCATTTGGTTACGACCTTATAGATACAACCAACACAAAAGCTGGGATTATCTATGAGTTCTGTACAACCCCTCTAGGTGCATGTACCTTGCCTACAGGTATGGACGTACAAACAGCAAATGACCACGTAGGTCAAGCTGCATGGCCAGACAATGCAACAGACCCATTTGCAGCTGATGCAGAACAAACATTAAATGACTGTGACTCAACCACAAACGCATACCAAATTTGTTACTCACGTGACGAAACTTCAGCTACTGGTGTCACAGGCGGAGCTGTAACTCACACTATAAGCGGTATAGATGGACCAACATCTGTACAGACAGTATATGTGAGAATCAGTGTATATAGCGATGACGACTAC
>JAUIKH010000035.1 GCA_030430915.1 bacterium
CAAGGCGCGAATGAGGAGACGCAACAAAACGTACATAAGGGTACGTTGAGTGAGCACCGCAATTCAGCAACGCAGCAGAGCGCTGAGAAGACCAGTAGTATCAGTCGAACGACTGAACAGACTGGTGCGGCTGGTGTCTTGCAGTATCCTGATATGAAGCTTTGCACCGATAACGGCGCAATGGTAGCAACTCTAGGCTGCTTTAAAATGATGCACAATCAGCCAACCGCTGACCCCTACTCTCTCAACATCGAACCAAACCTAAGTATGTAATTAATAAGTTTTTTACTTTTTATATTTAATATAAACTACTAAGGATAGATTATTTTAACGGCTACGAGAGTTGCGATATCAAGATTTCCTTCAGGTACACCGTATTCTTCATCCATCGGAATATTACCAAGATTTTCATATTCATATCGAGTCCTATATTCTTCTGAAGCTTCTGTATTCTCGTAAGGTTGTGTTAGTTTTCCACTGTCGTAAGTCATTATCAAAGGGTCATCGGAGCATGCCGAATCAGCATAGAAGAAGGGGTCATCTGTTCTAACAATATTGCCTTTTAGCAGATTTTCAAGTGGTACAGCAAAGGTATGAAATCTATCACCATGTGTAATTTCCTCCGTGTCCCCTACCCTTTGTATTATTTCACTACCATCAATACCCGCAAGAACAACTGATCCGATATCAATACCTTTTAAACGGTCTATTTTTTTAGGATTATCAACTAAAAAATCTCTGAGAGGCCTAGCTAAATCATTTGCACAAATTTCCCAGGAACTATCTAGTTCAAAATCAACAACATCAAAACTATTCATTATTGTATATTATAGCTTTTTTATAACTATATGTCAATGTTGCTTATGGTTTTTTACTCTGTTAGAATGCTTTTGAAACAAAAAGTGAGTAAGTAAGGTGCTAGTAAACTGCTGGTACAGCACATAACGAACAAAAAGCGAACATTTCGCATTTTTGGACACTTGGTATAAAGGAGACGTGAGGTCTACCCTTGATATTAGTTGTTCAAATTTCACGTGAAAACCCTTATGATTGATTTTTTTATTACTATTTAACAGAGAGAGTGTTATCATATACCAGATGAAATTGGGAAAAACATACATACCTCAGGATTATGAATCAGATATATACACTCTTTGGGAGAAGAGCCAAGCTTTTGCACCATCAGAGAAAGGCGGTAAATTTACAATTGTCTTGCCACCACCCAACGCAAATGCACCCTTGCATATAGGTCACTCCTTAGATTTTTCATTAAAAGACATTATTGCTAGATACCAGAGAGCTAAAGGTAAAAGCGTTTTGATGCTACCAGGAGCAGACCACGCTGGTTTTGAAACACAGGTTGTTTACGAAAAGAAGTTGGCAAAAGAAGGGAAGTCGCGGTTCGATTTCAGCAGGGAAGAGCTATATAACCAGATTTGGGATCATGTGCAAGAAAACAAGGGTGGATTTGAGCAACAACTGCGTGATTTTGGTGTAAGTTGTGACTGGAGCAAGTACACATTCACCCTAGATCCAAAAGTAGTAAATACAGCCTACTCTACCTTTAAAAAGCTATGGGACGATAAGCTAATTTACAGAGGTGAAAGATTAGTCAATTACTGTACACAGCACCGGACAGGCTTTGCAGACATTGAGGTAGCTTACGAAGATCAAACTACACCGCTTTATTACATGAAGTACGGACCGTTCACGCTAGCAACAACTCGTCCTGAGACTAAATTTGGTGATACAGCAGTAGCAGTACATCCTGATGATGAGAGGTATAAGCAGTATGTAAATAAAGTAATAAAAGTTGAGGGGTTAAACGGACCTTTTGAGCTTAGAGTTGTTGCTGATGAATACGTTGATCCTGAGTTTGGAACAGGAGCTGTAAAAATCACCCCTGCTCATGATTTCAACGACTGGGATGTAGCTCAAAGGCACAATTTAAAAGCAGTCAGAGTGATTAACCATGACGGAACACTTAACCACAAAGCTGGTAAATTCGAGGGTTTATCTGTACAAGAAGCTAGAAAAGCAGTTGTTAAAGCGCTAAAAGATAAGAAACTGCTTGAAAAAATTGACGAAAAATACCAGAACAGAGTAGGTAAGTGCTATAAATGCGGTACGGTAATCGAGCCAATGCTACTTGATCAGTGGTTTATTGATATGAAAAAGTTGGCTATACCAGCTATTAAAGCCCTCAAGGACAAAAAGATTAAGTTTTATCCTGAGGCAAAGAGAGCTCAGACTATTACCTATCTAGAAAAGGTGCGGGACTGGAACATCAGCCGTCAAATTGCTTGGGGTATACCTATCCCGGCTTTTCAAAATGTAAATGACCCAGACGACTGGGTATATGATGATTCTGTAGATAAAGAGATAATTGAGAAAGACGGTAAAAATTATCGGAGAGATCCAGACGTTTTTGATACTTGGTTCTCTAGCGGACAATGGCCATATATAACGTTAGACTACCCAGATGGTGAGGCTTATAAAGACCGTTACCCTACAGATTTAATGGAGATGGGATCAGATATTTTATACCAATGGGGTGCCAGAATGATCTGTCTTGGTCTTTACGTCACAGATGATGTCCCATTTAAAGATTTGTACCTACATGGCATGGTTCGCTCAGAAGACGGACGAAAAATGAGCAAAAGTTTAGGCAATGTTGTTAACCCAAAAGAGGTTTTAAACGAGTATGGATCTGATGCTTTAAGAATGGGAATTATAGCTGGAAGAAGTGCAGGGGACTCGGCAGCTTATTCTCCTGCAAAGATAGTTGCTGGTAGAAACTTCTGTAATAAACTGTGGAATATTGGTAGGTTCATAGAAGGAGTAACAGATGAAAATCCAGGTAAACCAGGAGTAAAACCTAAAAGCTCTGCAGATCATTGGATGTTGAGTAAATTACAACATACAATTAAATCTGTGTCTTCCAACTTAGATAATTACCGAATCAACGAAGCCTATGAAACTGTTTACCATTTTGTTTGGGATGATTTTGCTGATTGGTATATCGAAGCCAGTAAACATGAGCTTAACCCTGAGCTACTCCGCTATCTCTTAGAATCAGTATTGAAGCTATCTCATCCTTTCGCACCGTTCGTAACTGAAACTATTTGGCAAACATTAGGATGGACCAATGAAAGCCTACTGATACAGGAGCCTTGGCCAAAACAACCAAAATTTGATGATAAAAAAGCTCAAGAATTTCAAGAAATTATATCAATAGTCAGTGAAACTAGGGCCGTTGTTTCCACATTAGAACTTAAGAAAACAACTTTGTATTACACAGATATACCTTTTTTAGAAGAGAATGCTGAAATTATAACTAAACTAGCTATGATAAGCGGGGTAGAGGAGGTAGAGGATGGTAGCGGTCTACACCTAACATCCACGAGCCATAATTGTTGGTTGTCTATAGATCGCGAGAGAGCAGAGAACTATGTAAAAAAGCTAGAATCTAACCAGCAAGAAGCCGAAAAACGCATACAAGCTCTTAAAATACGCCTGAGTAACAAAAACTACGTCAAGCAAGCACCTAAAAAACTAGTTGAAGAGTCTAAGGCCCAGCTAGAAGAGACTGAAAAGCTGATAACAAAGATTAAAGCCGAGAAAACTCGTTTTAGCTAGTAATCAGTTTTATTATTTAAAATTCTAGAGAATTCTTTATTTTATGAGCAGATTCTTGCGGTTGAAAGTCATCAAACCACATAACTTTCCACCCTTGTCGTTCTGCTGCCATTAAGTTAGTCCGGCTATCGTCAACAAACAAAATCTGATCCGGACTGGTCACTCCTGCTTTAGATTGTGCAATTTCATAAATAGCTGACTCTGGTTTTATGGCTTGAACTTTGGATGAATCAATAATTGTGTCGTAATCGACATCAGGCAATATACCATTTTCAATCATAGCCTCTATCTGACCGGGCATTATGTTCGAGAGTAACCCTATTTTGTAATATTTAGAAGCCCATTTTACAAGTTCGTGCATCTGCTCTATTGGCTTTACAGCGTCAAGGTAATACTTGTTCCAGTCAATAGACTCAACCTTAATCTGCTTGGCGAATCTTTCATTAAAATCCTCAATTGCAATATCTCCGCGACACACTGCGTCGTTATAGTGCCAAAATGCTGTCTCTATTTGATCGCTACTAGCGCCTGTATCTTGTGCAATCTTAGTAAAAGCTGCGTGGAAAAATTGCACCAAACAGCCATTTATATCTAAGTACAGAAAGCTAACCCCAGATTTGGATATTTTCTTGTTGATTTTATTAGTGGTACTAAATCCAGAATCAACGACCGCGCCCATTAAGTCGTCCATGCTAGATTTTAATACTTCTGCGACTTTAAAAACGGTAAATACAGAAGGAGTTTTGATTGCTCCTCTCTCAATCTTTGCCAATGTTGAATAAGACAGACCAGCTTTATGACACAAATCTTGTTGTGTTAAACCGGCTGCTTGTCTGGCAGTTTGT
The DNA here is from genome assembly GCA_030430915.1 of bacterium. Classification (GTDB taxonomy): domain Bacteria; phylum Patescibacteriota; class Saccharimonadia; order Saccharimonadales; family SZUA-47; genus JAUIKH01. The sequence continues at coordinate 4,485 of JAUIKH010000035.1, forward strand.
ATTGCCTCACCCAAGGCCTTCTCTGTAGTAATCTCACCCATTTCAAACCATATAATACCAATTATGATTAGAATTTACTACTAAAATTAGTACTAAATGGCTAGTTTGATTTATCCGTCTGATGTCTGCCAAAGGATGATAAGCATCGTCATGAAAACTATGATTCCAGCAATCGCAGCCGTGGATAGCGCTCTGGTGTTATTTCCACCAGTGTTTTTATACATCTTATTGTAAACCCATGCAAAAACTCCAGCAGCCACAAAGAAACCAATCCATACATTGCTCATTTAACTTTCCGCCCCTTCCGAGAGTTGTTAGTTATGTTTGATTATATTTTAATTCATTTATTGAAAATCTGATAGCCTTTGTTATAAATTGGCTGATATTTTCCTAGCTAAATCTGCAAGATTCTCGTGATCTGGTTCAGATTTATCTGGCATAGCTCGGAACTCATCACCGCTGTTAATGGGATATAAAACTACGTGAATATGGGGCACATCAAGACCTTCTATTTTTAGCGCTATTCGTTTTTTATTTGTAAAAGTCTTTTTTAGCGCTTTAGTGATCTTCTGTGCTGCATCAAATAAAGGTTTTATGAGTTCAGTTGGCACGTTTTCAAAATAGTCTATTTGTTTTTTTAAAATCAGGACAACCATGCCTTCTTGTACGGGCTGAATGTCCATGAATGCAAACGTGTGTTCATCTTCATAAACTTTATGGCAGGGAATATCACCCTGAATAATTTTAGTGAAGATACTTGGCTCATTCATACATTTAATTATACTCCATATCTACCAAAAATATTTTTCAACTCTACTGTATAGAGTCGTATTTTGTATAGTAGACATTTGACTTTTGACTGATACAGGAATAAATTGTGGTTATATTATAAAAATTAAAAGAAAAGAGCAAAAAATGAAAGAACACTACCCAGACAATAACCAAGTCAGTCAGTTTCATACTGATCAAGTAATCCAAGAAATTGGAAGCCTAAATGATTTATACAATTCTCCCAGTTACGGAGATTCTGCATCAGAACAACAATCTATAATTACAGTTAGTTCAAGTTATGATCATGATCCAACAGTTGCTCCAGGGCTAATATCGCCTGAGAATATACCTTTCATAGGCTTAGCAAGAGCGATTAAAAGGTGGCTTTAAAAGTACAGCAAGCAATCAAAAGATGGTAATCTAGGGATACATATATCTGACAACTAGTATAAGCTTACGAAAGATGTTAAAATTACCCCTGTTATAAATGTCTATGCACGGCCGTAATGCATTTACATAGATAATACTTAATGATCAACGTAGCTAAACTAAAAATGAGAGAGGATTCTCGTTTTTGAAAAAATGCGTGCTTGTTTTGGTTCTGATCAATTTTTGTAAAACTTGTTTTTAAAAATGTTGACAGCCAAAACATCACACACCGTTTTAAGCACCCGTAGCTCAGCTGGATAGAGCGTCTGTTTGCGGTACAGGAGGTCGTGCGTTCGAATCGCGCCGGGTGTACCAAGCATAAGCACAATAGGGCAGAGGTTATTTACCTCTTTTTTTGTTTTGTGAGATACTATAATCATGATTTGGAAGGACAAAAAATTTGCAGAAGATTATTCAAAAAGTGCTGCTAACTCAAATATCAACTGGTATGAATATAAAATAAACCTACCATCTCTAATGTCTCTTATTCCAGATGAGACGCAAAAAATACTAGAATTTGGTTGCGGAGCTGGTGATACTACAAATAATCTTTCAAAGTCGTATAAAATTGTTGAAGGTTCAGATTTTTCTCAAGCAATGATTGATATATGTAATGAAAAGCATAGTGGTGTTAATTATTTTGTTTGGGACGGAATGAGCAAACTTAAGCAAAAGGCTAATTATTATGATTTAGTCTTCTCAAAACTAACATTACAATTTGTTGATGACCTTTATGAACTTGCGTCAAATCTAAACAATGTTTTGTTAATAAACGGTTATGTACTTTTTTCAGTCCCTCACCCAATAAAAACTATTCATAAAACTACAAAACCTTATGATAAAACCTCCAAGTATGAAACCGAGATTGGTTCTTACGGCTTGCATGGAGATATGATTCACAGAAGTTTAAAAGAATACACTAAACCATTCTTAATCAACGGATTTATGCTGGACGATATTGATGAACCTGTTATATCTCCAAAAATTATAAAAGAACACGGAATAAAAGAAGACTATATTCTAGTTCCCAGAAGGCTTAACCTAAGATTTATCAAAGTAAATACTTTCTAACGTCCTCGACCACGGTGTACCAAATATTGATATACTATGATAATTATAGTATAATATGTATTATGACTGCTGGGACTGATTTCTTTGAACAGTATAGACTTGGTTCCTATGAGCATTGGGGAGTATTTCTTCATGAAGACCAATCTTATTTAGGTAGAAACTATGTTTCCCTTAATCGTGGTGGCGACAATGAAGAAGTTGACCCGTTTCTAGATGTTACCCCAGATGAACAAGATGAATTTATATCGATTGTTAGAGGTGTTTCTACTATTCTTGATGATTTGTATG